>DAIDLI010000161.1 GCA_027449545.1 Acidobacteriaceae bacterium
GGAGGCAACCGGCTGAGAGGCGGAAGCCGCCGGAGCCGGAGGAACCGGTGCGGCCGCCGCGGTGCTGGTTGGCATCGAGGCAGCGGGCGCGGCCGGCGAAGGCGCCGGCATCTCCGGATAGGGCACGCTGCCGCCGGTCTCAGCCGCCATCGGCGGCGGGGGCGGCGCTTGCTTCTGAGGAGCTTGTAAGCTGCGCAGGAAGGCGATCAGGTTGTCGCGCTCCGCCGTGCTTCCGGTGAAGGGCGGCATGCCGCCGGCCTTCATTTTGGCCGTCGGGTTCTGGAGCACATGGGCCACTTGCGCATCGGAGAGGTGCGCGATCATCGGAGCGATGGCCGGGGCAATGCGGCCCTGTCCGGTGGGGCCATGGCAAGCTGAGCAGGCGTGCTGCTGGAAGATCTGCGCGCCTGCCGCGGCTGCGGTAGATTGCTGCGAGGGCGCTCCCGCTTGCGGCTGCGCGGATTCGCCGGTGCTGCCCATCGCAACGGGTACAGCTTGCTGCGAAGTGGTGGCGGAAACCAGCGTCTGGCCGGAAGACGGCTGGACATTGGCTTCCGGAGTTCCGATGACCGCCAGGTAGGCCAGCAGCGCCTTCATGCTGTCGGGCGAGATATCGACCGCGGGCATGTGCCCGGCGCGCATGGCAGGGGTCAGATTGTGCAGCATCGAGATCAGTTGCGGCTGCGGGAATTCGGTGGTGATGCCCTTCAGGTCGGGTGCCATGGAAGTCCCACGGCCGAGGTCGCCGTGGCAGCCGGAGCAGCCGTGGGCCTGGAAGATGCCTCTGCCCTGAGCGACCAGTGGATTGACGGGGCCGCTGGGAAGAGCCAGAGGGCCGGTTCCGCCGGGCGACTCCTCGTAGGGTTCGAAGGGCGCCTTGGTATACGCCGCCTCCTGCCGCGCCTGGAGCGCCAGTTGCGCGGCGACGGTGGGATCGTGCTCATCGTCGTAGCGGCTGCGATAGCCGAGGAAGATGGTGCCGCCCAGAACGATGGCCACGGCCAGCACCGGAATGGGCCGGCGCCACGGCTTGCGTTCCAGCCTTCTATCGAGGAAGGGCAACAGGAAGAGGAGCAGAGCCAGCACTGCCGGCGTGACCACGACCGCAAAGACAACCTTGGGACCTTCCCAGAACTTGAGCCACTCGAAGAAGGGCAGGTAGTACCACTCTGGCCGCGGCAGGTAGTGGGTGTCCGCGGGGTTGGCAATGGGGCCCAGCCCGACGGGATGGAAGTAAGCGAGGAAGCCCAGGCCCACCATCAGCAGCAGGGCGAAGGCCATGTCCATCAGCACCTGGCGCGGATAGAAGTTCTCTGCCGGCAGTTTGGGGTGGACGGGATCTTCTTTGATCGGTCCGGCTGCGCCCGCCTTGCGGAACAGGAAGATGTGGATGGCGATGAACGCGAAGATCATGCCCGGAACGATAAAGACGTGCGCGACATAGAAGCGGGAGAGCGTCAGCGTGCCGATGGTGTCTCCGCCGCGCATCAGGCGCGTGAGCCATTCACCAACCCACGGCACCTGGCCGACGATATTGGTGCCCACCGCAGTAGCGAAGTACGCCTTTTGATCCCAGGGCAGCAGATAGCCTGTAAAGCCCATGCCCAGGACCAGGAACGAGAGCGTGGCTCCGGAGATCCACAGCAGCTCGCGCCGGCCCTTGAACGAGCCGTACAGAAAGGTCTGCAGAAAGTGCAGAACCAGCACGATGATCATCGCGCTCGATCCGTAGTAGTGCAGGCTGCGCAGAAATGCGCCGGCGGCTACCTTCTTGGTGATGTAGGCGACGCTGGTGTGAGCGGTCTCGGCCGAAGGCACGTAGTAGAGGGCCAGGCAGAGGCCGGTGATGATCTGCGAGATGAAGATAAACAGCAGGCCGGAGCCGAAGACGTAGGCAAAGCGGGCGCCCCCGGGAATGGGCTCGTCCAGCGATTCCTTCATCAGCTTGTCTACGCCGGCGCGGCGATCCATCCAGTGGAAGATACGTTTGCCAAGGCTCCCGCTGGCTGGGTCTGCTGAAAGCTTGTGTTGTTCTTTTTGCACGGCATCCCCCTCGATGCGGTTAGCTCAACTGTTCCTTGTTCGGGACATTCTCGCGGAAGAACTCAAAGTGGACCTGTAGCTTGCCATCCTCAATGCGCGTGGGCAGGGTGTCCATGCCTCGCGGCGCGGGCCCCTTGACGACCTTTCCATCGGGTGTAAAGACGCTGCCGTGGCAGGGGCAGAGAAAGTCGTCCGCACTCTGCTGCCAGGAAACGCTGCACCCCAGGTGCGGGCAGATGGCAGAGAGCACTTCGAACTGGTCGTCGGCGAGGCGATTGACATAGACCGACTGCGCCGAGACCACTTCGCGCCAGCCATCGAGCTGTGCGAAGGTGATGGTCTTGCGAACCGGGGAAGATCCTACTGGGAAATCTTCCAGCTTGCCGACTTCGGACCACCCGGCCTTGGAACTCTTGGCATACAAGGGGTAGAGAACGTAGCGCAGCACGGGCGCCGCGAGAATAGCGCCCATGCCGGCCGATCCAATGGCCAGCAGCCCGCCGAAGAAGGAGCGCCGGTTGATAACGATGACTTCTTTATTGCTCTCGAGCGGAGTGGGGTGATTTTCCTGTTCCACGGGAATCTCCTAGAAGTTCAGCCACAAGGCCATGTAAGCCGTGTTGTTGTCGGAAGCATTCCGCATTGCGCCGTCGTAATTGGTCGCTGCGCCGTTGAATTTGAAGTAGCCGGTGTAGTTGAAGTCGATGTCGATGTTTTGCACGGGCCAGAAGGCGACCTGACCGATATAGCCCGTGGTGTCGGGGTTGCCGTTGTTGCTGCCGGTGAGCGGGGCGGGCGCATAGAGCACCGGATCGCTGTTGCCGGTGGTGGAGAACAATGCGCCGGTTGCGGTATAGCGGGTGCGCCAGTGATAGGTGCTGTCGATTCGCAGCGTGTTCAGATGGTGATCGGCGAAGGCTGCACCGCCCGCCGCGTAGGTGGCGCCCAGATTCGACTTCTCGTGGATCCAGGTGCCGTGCACATCGAGCAGGTTGGGGCCGAAGGGCCGCTCATACTGGAAGTCGAAAGAGGGATCGACGTAGCGGTCTTCCGGACCGGAGACGGCGTTGGGAAAGCTGTTGAGATAAATGCCGTAGGTGCCGACCTCGAGATAGTTGGCGCCCCAGGTCTGCTGCCAGGCGGCCCGCCAGTACGGCGCCGCGCCGCTGATGTTGTAGGCCTGCCCTGTGCCGGTCACCGGGGTTGCGGCTCCTGCATGTTCGGAGCGGTACAAGGTCACGTTGCCGTACAGATGGTTATTCCACATGCCGTATCCGCCGAGGCCCACCACGTCCTGGCCGAGGGCTCCATCGATCACGGCTCCGGCAATTGAGCCGACGCCCGAGTCCGTTTGGATCCAGGGGAAGCCCCAGGCGGGCGTGCTGTTCCACAGATCTTCGACGGTAGGGTTGTTGTTCAGATCGATGCCGTATTCCAGGTCCTTGCCGGCAAACTTAGTTTGATTGGCATAGCGCAGGTCGGTATTGTCCATTCCGAATTTGTCATCGGCGTGGGTGTAGGTGATCTGGGCCATGCCGCCAAAGTGCGAAGCAAACCCGCCTGCGAAGAAAAGGCTCAACTGCTGCGGAAAACTGGCCGCATTGTTTTGGCTGGCAGGCTGATTGGCCTGGAAGGCGGTGTTCGACATTAGCATCATGACCGCGACAGGAATGTATTTGGATAAAAGCAGGTCCTTGGCGTTGCCAACCTTGTCCTTGTTGGTCATGTCGGTGAGGACATAGCCGCGCAGCTTGAAGTTGCGTCCGAAGGCAGTCAACTCGGGCGGATTGGTGTGACAGACATTGCACGAGAGCCCGGTCTGGCGGGCGAAACTGGGAACCGCATGCGCGTAGCTGACACTGAGAACAAAACAGGCCACAACCAAAATTCGCAGGAGTTTTTGCATATTCACCTCTTCTGCCGATCCGTTCGGCGATGCGACAGGACCGCGGAAAGTGTTTTTCAAGCGGCGGGTCGACTAGCGCCCACCGCAGTTCATCGGAGGTGCAAGTGCGATGGGACGTGCAAAATACGCCTTACGTGCGCACACACCAGGAAGAGCTCAAATCAGTTTTTCGTTAAGGTCGGGGAAGCGGGAGCAGGTCTTCTTATGCCCTCATCTCGGCAGCAAAGGGTGGCGACCGCGGGGGCACCAGGGGCTCGATCTCTTCGGGGAAGGGAAGCCGCCGCAGAGCGCTGCGAGCAGGGAGAACCAGCAAAAGCGTGGACAGCACTTCCTGCCAATGGACCGGGCGCGCCGGAGTGATCCGGCTGGGTATGGACAGCACCGTGGTCGAGTTGCTGGCTGGCATTGCTGTGGCACGCCTCCCGCGTGCGGAAGAGAACGCTGCTTTTCGCGATCTCTCCAAGGCCAAATTACAGGCTGGGGATGCCGTTCAGATGTGATTTAGATCACTTCATCTCCCTCAATCATGCTCTATCTACAGCCATTTGCCACAGAAGCGCGCACACGAAATCCCTCGTTCTTAATAGAGAGATGAATTTGTGCAACGGAGCCCAATTACGGTCGGACGGTGTTGAGGATTGCACTCGCCCGTTCTAGTCCGAGCGGCGGGACCTCCGGCGGGTAGCCCTGCGACTTCTCTTCGCCGGCTGGGGACTCGAACCGCCCGGCCCATCTCTTCGATTATCCCTCAGCCAGCTTCACAGGTCGAGGTCCGCCCAGTACAACGGCTGGCCAGGTTGCCGCCTCTGCCGTTACACTGCGGAACGATATATTTGTATCTATAGAGTTGAACGTTCGATTAAATTTGAGATGAACAGAGAGATACCTTCCGGGCTGAGGGAGACGCACAGCGCGTGAATCCAAGCGAACGCAAGGCCAAAATCTGGGCGGTGATTCGTGTCTCGAGCGGCAATTTCCTCGAGATGTACGATTTCATGGTCTTCGGCTACTATGCCGCAGCCATCGGGCGCGCCTTCTTTCCCAGCCGCAATGCGTTCTTCTCGCTGTCGCTCGCGTTGATGACCTTTGGCGCAGGCTTCCTGATGCGGCCGGTGGGCGCGATTGTGCTGGGCGCGTACGCGGACCGACACGGCCGGCGTGCAGGCCTGATGCTGACGCTGGCCCTGATGGCGGTGGGCATTCTCTCCATCGCCTGCGTTCCCGGTTACGCCACCATCGGCATCCTCGCGCCGCTGCTGGTTCTGGCCGGACGGCTGTTGCAGGGATTCTCCGCGGGCATGGAACTGGGCGGCGTCTCGGTGTATCTGTCGGAGATCGCCACGCCCGGGAACAAGGGTTTCTATGTGAGCTGGCAATCGGCCAGCCAGCAGGTAGCGGTAATGTTTGCCGCCGTGCTGGGGCTGGCGCTGAACGAACTGCTTACCCCAAAAAAGATGGCGGCCTGGGGCTGGCGCATTCCGCTGCTGATCGGCTGCCTCATCATTCCGCTGCTGATGCGGATGCGGCGCTCGCTGGGCGAGTCGGACGAGTTCAAGGCGCGCAAACATCACCCAGGCGTAGATGAGATTCTGCGATCGCTGAAGGCCAACTTCAGGCTGGTGGTCATCGCCACCATGATGGTGGCGATGACCACCGTCTCGTTTTACATGATCACCGCCTACACGCCCACCTTCGGTACGGCGGTGTTGCACTTGACCAGGATCGACAGCTTCATTGTCACGTTGTGCGTTGGCGCCTCGAATCTGCTGTGGCTGCCGGTCATGGGGGCGCTGTCGGACCGCATCGGGCGGCTACCGCTCCTGATTGGCTGCACAGTGCTGATGCTGCTGAGCGCTTATCCGGCCATGCTGTGGCTCACCGCCGGCCCCAGCTTCACCAAGCTGCTGGAAGTGGAGCTGTGGCTGTCGTTTGTCTACGGAAGCTACAACGGTGCGTTGATCGTCTTCATTACCGAGATCGTGCCCATCGAAGTGCGCACCCTGAGCTTTTCGCTGGCCTACAGCCTGGCCACCTCTCTCTTTGGCGGCTTCACGCCGGCCATCAGCAATTATCTGATTCACGCCACCGGCAACCGTGCGGTTCCGGGGCTCTGGCTGTCATTTGCCGCTGCCCTGGGGTTAAGCGCGGTACTGCTGGCGCGCGGCCGGGCGAGGGCCTTGCAAGTCACTGCTGCGGTTTCCAATGCGGAAGGTTATTGAGAGGAGTAGAAGGATGCATTGCTGGATATCCAAGAGTAAATTAGGACTGCTGGTTGTAACCGCGCTGATGATGGCAGCGCAGCTTCGTGCGCAGGATGTGAAGGTCATGAGCTCAGGCGGATTTGCTGCGGCCTACAAGATGCTGGGGCCGCAGTTTGAGAAAGCCGCCGGCACTCACCTGGATTCAATCTGGGGTCCCTCGATGGGCACAACCGCTGGCGCAATTCCCGTGCGGCTGGCGCGGGGCGAGAGCGCCGATGTTGTGATCATGGTCCGTTCGGCGCTGGATGCGCTGGTGAAGAAGGGTTACGTGGAGCCGGACAGCGTCGTGGACCTGGCCCGCTCGCCCATCGGTATGGCCGTGAAGGCCGGCGCGCCTGTGCCCGATATCAGCACGGTCGATAAGCTCCGCAAGGTGCTGCTCAAGGCGCATTCCGTGGCCTACTCCGATAGCGCCAGCGGGGTCTACATCCAGGCACACCTTTTTCGCAAGCTGGGCATCGAAGACCAGATGAAGTCCAAGAGCCACATGATTCCCGCAACGCCCGTCGGCGAGATTGTGGCCCGCGGTCAGGCCCAGATTGGATTTCAGCAAATCAGCGAACTGAAGCCCATCCCGGGGATCACGATTGTGGGTCCCATTCCGCAGCAGGTGCAGAGCATCACCGTGTTTTCCGCGGGGATCGTGAAGAAGGGCCCGGACCAGAAGTCCGCACGCGATCTGGTGGAGTTCCTGGCCTCGCCTGACGCCTGCAACACCATCAAGCAGACCGGCCTCGATCCAGTGGCGTGCACGCGCTAGATTGGATTGAAAATCGCGTGGTGAGCTATTGATGAACCAAGCTCCGCCAGATCGTTCTGGCGGAGCTTTCCCCGCGAGTGTTTCTATTTGGCGGGAATGCTGTAAGTGTAGGTGTAACTCCAGGTAAACTCCTGGCCGGGATCGGACTTGATCTGGATAAACGGCTCAACGGCGAAGATGGAACGGATGGACCAGGCCACGGCGTTGATCAGCGGCCGGTTGCCCTGGAAGTGCACCTGGACGGGCGCGGCCGTATTGGTCACCGTGAAGTCGTAATCCCTGGGTTCATTCGAGAATCCCTGTAAGCCCCAGGCCACGCGGTTCTCGCCAGTTACAGGGGCCACATAGAATGCCTTATTGCCCTCGACATTGGCGAAGGCGGGATTCGGCAGGCGAGCCGGCTTGATGGCGTAGAGCACCTTCACGGAGTCAGCGGGGCCTACATTCAGCCCGTCGACGGTGAAAAAATTGTGATCGTACAAGCGCGCGTCCAGCGGCGTCTTGCCGGTGTTTTTCAGCGTATGCTCGATGACGATCTGACTCCTGTTTCCCACCAGGCGGATGGTCTTCGTGTAGATGTAGGCGTACTTATCGCCGGGGCCGCCCAGCACCTGCTGTGAAGTAACAGATCGCGCTGTATTGCGCACCGTCCACTTACCGCCATCGACGATCTGAAACTGCGTGCCGAAGAAATACCGGCTGTTGTCGGCCTTGCGCAGGAGTCCCACGCCGATCTTGAGGAAGGTATCCCCCGGTTTGGCGCTGTCATAGCCGATGGGTGTCTGGAACTCTTCGGCCGGACCGCACATGGCGGTGTTCGGACCGACAATGATCTTATCGCCGTCGAATTTCACGTCGCGCACCGAGGCATCGACCGAGTTGAACCAGGGCCGGTAGAGATGGTGCCCGGCAAACTCCAGGTCGCAGATTGCGCCTCCCCATTCGAACCGGGTGGCGCGGTAAAAGCCGTTTTGCGGATCGGGCGTGTAGATGGTCAGGCGAAGCTGCTTGTTGTGAATCTGCACCTGCGGCGGCTGGGCATGGAGAGATACGCAGAGCCCAATGAGGCAAAGCCCGAGTGCGGCGATCCGTTTCATGCGCGAGTCCTTCCTGTCGATTTGAACGATCGATCAAAATGCATCCTAAGAGCCGCCGAGCAGAAGCGTCAAGGCTGCGCGCTTATAAGCGGGGAGCGGCGATGCGCGCGCAAAGCTCTTCTTGACCTGTGTAACAGGTGGCGTGTAAGCTTCTCCCCGATGCGCACCGATGCCTCGGCTTCTAGGTCCTTGTTGGGCAGGCGCAGATGATCTAGGTGAAGGGGAAACGATGAAAATTATATGGATCGCCATGCTGGCAGTTCCGCTTGCGGCGGCAGCCCAGGCTCCGCCCAGCATGCAGGCTGCGCAGAACAATGGAAATCAGCAGCCCAGGCATTTTGTCGGACTCAACGAGAAGGAAGGCGTATCCGTCGACCGCTTTATCGGCAACCCGGTGAATAACCCGGTGCACCTTTCGCACGGCACGCTTGTGATTCACGAGATCTTGCGCGCCGGTGATCCCGATCATCCCGGGCCGCAGGGCGCGGTGCTCCAGTATCGCAAGCTGTTGGCCACCGCGCAGCTCGACGGAGGAGCACAGACGCCGCTTGAGACCTATCCCGACGAGTACATGTTTTTTGTGCTGAGCGGCCAGGGGCGTCTCGATAACGGGAAGGACTATTGGGATCTGCGCCAGGACATCGCGATCCTGGTGCCGCCCGGCGCAGCGCACCGGTTTGTGAATACCTCGGAGGACCAGCCGCTGCGGATGATCATGCTGCAATGGTCCGGCGGACCGAATGCTAAAAAGGACCTGATCGTGCGCGACGTGAAGAAGCTGCCCTGGTGCGAGGAGAACGCGCACTGGGCCAATGAGTCGCACTGCATCTTCAGCGCCAACGACGGCCTGATCGCCGGCGAGCGCATTTACACCGTCATGGTGCCGCCGTGGTCGGTCTCGCAGCCGCATAGCCACACCCCGGGCACCGAGGAGATCTGGACACTGCTGACGCCGGAGCCCGCACAGGTGCTGCTGGGCAGCGATTTGCGCCAGCTCAATCAGGGGCAGGCCTACCTGGTGCCGCCCACCGGAAAGACCGATCACTCAAACATGAACTTCAGCAAGACCAAGACGCAGTGGTGGCTCTATATCGCGCGCGGTCCCGAGCAGCCGAACGGCAAGACCCGGCCCATGCATATTCCGCGCGTCTTTGCGGAGAACCCGAACCTGTCGCGCGATGTTACTGCGGCGACAATTGCCGGCAAGCCACTGCACTAAGAATGCCCCCGCTTGAGCACGGCGGGCCTGCAATGAAGGCGGAATCCGCGTGGATTCCGCCTTCGCTGCTTTGAGGCAACGTGCCGCAGCTTAGAACGTGGCGATTGGATTAACCAGCGAGCCGGTGCCGCCCTTAATCCGCTCCGGCGCCAGTGTCAGGAGAAAGGTCTGGCGGTGCAACTTGAGCGATTCCCTGGCCAGTGACTCGAGATCGCATTGGTCGGCGAGCGGCATGCCCATGGCCACGATGGCCAAAATGTGAATCGGAAAGTCCACGCCCTGCACAACCGAGGGCAGAGCATCGTGCGCCGCGTCGCTCACCATGAACGCAACATCGCGTTTGTGTAGCCACTCCAGCGCCGAAGGGGTCAGGCCCGCCGATGCGTTGGCAATATCCCACGGCCCCTTGGCCGCGCGCCGCGCCCAGCGACCGGTGCGGATGATAACCGCATCGCCCGAGCGGATCTGCACTCCCGTCCTAGCCTCCCACTGGTCGAGATCGTGCGCGGTGATCAGTGCGTCGGTGGGCAGATAAGGCAGACCGCGCAGCCACGGAATGTCGATCAGAACGCCACGGGTAAATACGCCGTCGTAATACTGAGCCGCGTCCAGAACCTTCGCGCCGGTGCTGGTGATGTCGGCGGCAGGATATCCGTTGTACAGATGGCCTTGATAGAAGGTATGCGAAAGGGCATCGAAGTGGCTGAACGCGAAGCCGTGAAAATTCACGGTATACGTGTCCATGTTGAACTTGCCATCGATGTCCAGATGCATGACATCCTTGAAAGGTTCGGGGTTATCGATGGCTTGGATGGTATTCAGGTCGCGGGCCAGAGAAACGGAGATGCCTTCCTTGACCTCTTGCGCGGCCTGGCGCCGAACCG
Source organism: Acidobacteriaceae bacterium (assembly GCA_027449545.1). GTDB lineage: Bacteria > Acidobacteriota > Terriglobia > Terriglobales > Acidobacteriaceae > Telmatobacter. The sequence goes on from DAIDLI010000161.1 coordinate 10,171, forward strand.
CGGGCGTAATCAGGTTCAGCGTCCCCAACTGGTCGCTCTTGCCCCAGCGGCCCCAGTTGGAGACTTGCTTGAAGATCTGGTCGAATTGCGCGTGCGTCACGGTCTTTCGCTGTTGGGCCATACTCTTCTGCTGCGCCAGGGCGGGTGCCACCGCAAACCAACTCAAAACGGAACCCATGGCGAGCATGGGTAGCAGAGACTTCATACGCGCCTCGCGAATGGTCAACTTCGAGTGAGTTACTTCTTCATCGGCAGCGCGCTCGGGTCCCATGTAGTGACCTGCGCGGCCAACAACCCGTTCCTGGTTTCGAACGCTTCGGAACCCAGATAAGGCCTGGTGAAGAACGGAGCCTCCGCGCGCCACACTACGTTCACGGTATTTCCCACCACCTTGATATGCAGCGGCGTCATCTTCATGCCGCATTGGCCACCCCTGGACGGCGGCTCAACTGCTTTCCTGAACATCGCGCCGATGGCCTCGCGCCCCTGCACCATGCCGCCATCTTTGGAGAAGAATGTCATGTCGTCGGCGTACTGAGCCATCAGGCGAGTCCAGTCGCAGGCATTGAGCGCCGCAAAGTGCTCCTCCACCACCTTCTCGGGTGTAGGCTGCGGCTTCTGAGGAGGAAGCTTCTGCGCCGAAGCAGTCATAGCAGACACCATCAGCAGCAGAGCCGGCAAGCACAATCCAAGCGGACCCCGGTTCATGCGCGATCTCCTTTCAAGGAAAGCGGTTCGACCTAGAATTCTATCTTGTCCTTATCGGCGTCGATCTTCGCTGTGTCGATATCCGGAACCTGCTTCAGCCCGGCGAGATTCTTGAAGTTCCCGTTCTTGGCGCGGTAATCCACGATCGCCTGCGCCTGGCTCTGCGGCAGCCCAAGCCCGGCGGCAATCTCCGCGGCCGCCGCGGTGTTCACGTTCACCTTGGTGGAAGTGGCGGGCGCAGCGGCGGCCGGGGGCACGGATCCAGCGGGGGGCACGGCACCGGCGGCGAGCGCCGGCGCCTGAGGGGTGGACGCCGATGGGTCGGCAGCGGCTGTGGGTTGGCTCACCGCAGCGGCGTGACCGATCGCAGTGGCGGAGGTGGTCACCAAGTCGCCGCCCGCCAGGGCCCGCTCCAGACGCTCTATCCGTTCGATGAGCGCCGCGCGACTGTCGTCCACCTCAGGAGCGGCGAGGCGTACCAGCGCTACCTCCAGGGTCGTGCGCGGGTCTGCCGAGTCTCGCATGTCGATGAGCGCCTGGCCGATCAGGTCCATCGACCTCACCAGTGCAGCCGGACCGAGATCACGCGCCTGGGACTCCACCTCCGCAGTGGCCGCTTCCGACAGGAGCACGAGCGATGGTGCTCGGGTGGCCAGGAAACCATTGCGCAGGTACTCGAGTAGTTCGGTTCCGAGGCGGCGGGCGTCGAGCCCGGCCGTGGCAGCCTCAGCTACCCGGACCAGCACCGATCCCGGATCGTGTTGGACGACGGCATCGACGATGGCCGACACCGCGCTCGCATCGTCTTCCACCGTCCCAGCCGCAGCCACCTGATCGAGAGCGGAGAGGGCGTCTCGGGCCGATCCGTGACCGCGACGTACCACCAAGTCGATCGCCTCGGGGGTCAGATCGATTGCTGCCTGCTCAGCTACGTTCGCCAAGAGGGACGTGAGGATCTCGGCTCCCAGCAGCCGGAACTCGAAGTGCTGGGTGCGGCTCCGGATGGTGTCTAGGACCTTCTGGGGGTCTGTGGTCGCCAGGACGAAGATGACATGGGCCGGCGGCTCCTCCAGTGTCTTCAACAGCGCAGCTGCCGCTGCAGAGGTGATCTGGTGCACCTCGTCGACGATGTAGACCTTCCACCGGCCGGGGGTACCGAGCGCCACTCGACTGAGCAGGTCGCGCATCTCGTCGATACCTCTGTTGG
>DAIDLI010000162.1 GCA_027449545.1 Acidobacteriaceae bacterium
AAGTCTCTCGAAATGACTTCATCGTTATTTTAGCACCGGGCCTACCCATCACCGAAATCAAGAAGTAAGGCGCGGACCCGGCGCGAAGTAAGAATGCAGAGCCTGACTGTGGGAAGCTGAATGTCTCGCTTCGGCTTTCCGGGAACAGCCCGCTCTTCAACCGAGCGCTACTCCGCCAGCCGCATCTTGCCGCCGGGGAGCAGCTCGTAGACCTTGCCCCGCCACAGAATCTTCCGGCTGAGGTAGCTAGCCGCCCAGAAGCCGATGCCCATCAGGTCGCGGATGGGATAGAGGATCAGCAGGTCGAGCCAGCTTGGGTCCTCGACCACAACGCGACCGACAACCACGGCCAGCAGTTCCCGCACTGCAACCGCATAGGCCAGCAGCGCCGCGCCCCAGAGTGGATGGCCCAGCCACCAGCACGCCGCCAGCCCCAGCACTCCGAAGGGCATGCCGAAGGTAAGCGCGGTGCCGAAGTGGCCCTTGGGACGCGAGAAGCGCGTGGACTGCATCCAGCGCGCCTGGTGCCGCATCGAGGCGGCAAACGTGACGTTGAGCACCACGTGGTCGATGGCGTGATGGCTGAGCGCGACCGTCTCGCCCTGCCGCCAGGTCTCGTTGCCCAGCACAAAGTCGTCGGCGCAGTAGTCGGCGGTGACGGCGAAGCCGCCCATCCTGCGGACAGTCTCGCGGCGGAAGGCCATGGTCGGCCCCAAGGTGAAGCGCATGCCCTCGGTGAGCCGGGCGGCGAGCACGCCCGCGGCCATCTCCACTGACATGCCAACCGCCTCCAGCCGCGCCCACAGGCCGCCATCGGGAGCGACGCCGCGATAGAGGCAGGTCATGCCGCCGCATTTGGGGTCGGCGAAGGGCAGCGCTACGGCGCGCAGGTAATCGGGCGTGACGCGTACGTCGCTGTCGCTGATGACCAGAATCTCGTGAGCCGCATGGCGCTCCATCAGCTCCATCGAGATGACCTTGTCGTTGATGTAGTCGGGCGTGCCGCCGGTGGAGAAGAACCTGGCCGGAATCTGCGGAGATCGCGCGGCCACACGCCGCGCGATCTCCAGGCCCGGATCGGTGGCGCTGCGCGCGCAGAACAGAATCTCGTATTCGGGATAGTCCTGCTCGAAGAAAGTCGCCAGGTGCGCTTCCAAACCGGGCTCCGCTCCATGCAAGGGTTTGAGCAGACTGAGCGGAGGCAGAGGCTGGCCGCCGGCCTTCATGGCGCGCCGCGCCTCGCGCCGCTCGCGCAGAAACCGCGGCACGGCATAGAGCACCATCCCGGCAAACACACTGGAGCTGAGAAGGCCGATCAGGGCCAAACCGAGCAGAACGTAGGGCATGCTTGTAACAGCATACTGTGCCGTCATGCGTGGGGCCGGACCGCTTCGGCAAACAGGATTCCGCCAATCAGGATCAGTCCCACGTAGACATAGCGGAGGAAGGCGGGACCGGAGAAGCGGCGGTTGATGACACGGCCCAGCAGCACAGCCGGCAGCAGCACGGGGAGCGACCACAGGTAATCGCGCCCCACCGTCCGGGTGAGCAGGCCCGCGCTCCAGAAGCCGACGGTGGCCAGCGTGCTGGCGGGCAGAAAGTAGGCCTGCAGGGTGGCGCGGAAGTGCTGCGGCGACCAGCGCCGCAAGGATCCATAGACGGCCAGCGGAGGTCCATTCATGCCGTAAGCCCCGCCCAGGATGCCGGCGACGAAGCCGACCAGCAGCAGTTGCCCGCGGTGCTCATGCTCAATGCGGAAACGGTCGGGCGCCGCCAGCGAGAACGCCGCAAAGAGCACAATCAGGATGCCCAGCGCGGCCCGCGCCAGCTCGCGGTGCGCGTGGGTCAGCACCAGCAGTCCGACCGGAATGCCGAAGAGCGTGGCGATGACCAGTCCAGCTGCGCTGCGCAGGTGGATGTGCCGCCAGTCCTGGATGACCACCACCCCGGCGACGGAGATGGATAGCAGAACCGCCAGCGGGGTGGCCACCTGGAGAGGAATGAAGAGCGCCAGCAGCGGCACGGCAACCAGCGCCTCGCCAAAGCCGAAGGCGGAGCGGATCAGCGTGGCCACAAAGACGATGGCGAGAATAAGAACGAGGGAAGCGTGGATGCGAGTCTCCCTTTACGCCTTTCGCGAGTTCGCCGGCTTGGGCGGCACCGCAACCGGCCGCCGCAGCGGGACGATGGCCGCGCCTGAGTCTGGCGTTACCTGCTGAAAGCGCGACAGCATCTCCGAGCGCACGTAATCTACAAAGCTCTGCATCTGGCGGTTCATCTCTTCCATGCGCTCGCGCATCTGCAGGATGATGGCGATGCCGGCAATGTTGACGCCCAGGTCGCGGGCCAAGTTCAGAATGAACTCCAGCCGCTCCAGATCCTCGTCCGTGTAGAGGCGGGTGTTGCCCTCGGTGCGCGAAGGCTTGAGCAGCCCCTCGCGCTCGTAGAGCCGGAGCGTCTGCGGATGGATCTCGTACATCTCGGCCACCGCCGAGATCATGTAAGCGCCTTTGGACTTTCGTTTCGTGGTCATGGCCAGGAAGTCTTCCTTATTCCCTCGGTCCCTTGTTCCCTGCCTTACAGCTTTTCAAACAGCGTCTTGCGCGGATCGTCCGGATTCAGCTTGGCGAGCTCGCGCATGATCTCGCGGCTGCGCTCATCCTGGAGGTGCGGCACCACCACATTCACGGTGACGATCTGGTCGCCGCGCTGGCCGGGATGCTGCGCGTTCTCCACGCCGCGCTCGCGCAGGCGCAGTCTCTGCCCGCTCTGCGTGCCCGGCGGAATCTTGAGCTGCGCCCGGCCGTCGATGGTCGGCACCTCGATCTTCGCGCCCAGCGCAGCTTCGGCCACCGTCACCGGAATGCTGAGGAGAATGTCGTCGCCCTGGCGCGTGAACACCGGATGCGCGCCGGTGCGCACGATCAGGAACAAGTCGCCGGCCGGGCCGCCGTTCACGCCGGCGTTGCCCTTGCCCTGGAGGCGGATACGCTGCCCGTCGCGGGTGCCCCCCTTGATGCGAAACTCCACCGTCTCCGCGCGCGTCACCGTGCCTTCGCCGTGGCAGGTCGGGCAGGCGTGCGTCACGCGGCCGGTGCCGTTGCAGCGCGGGCAGGGGATGTTGAACTTCATGCGCCCGCCCATCTGCGTCACCTGACCGGTGCCGTGGCATTCCGGACATTGCATCGGCCCGCCGGTGTGCGCCTGGCCGTGACAGGTCGGGCACACCTCCTGGCGATTGATCTGGATCTTCATCTGGCCGCCGCGAATGGCGGTCCAGAAGTCCACCGTGGCCTGGTACTCGAGATCGGAGCCCGGCTGTGGGCCGCGCGGCTGGCGCTGCTGCTGTTGGGCGCCGGTGAAGATGCCGGAGAAGATGTCTTTGAAGCTGCCCCACGCCGAGCCGCCGCCTGCCTCCTGCTGGCCGGGAAAACCACCGCCGCCGAAACCGGAGAAGTCGAAGCCCTCGAAGTCCACGCGTCCGCCGCGGCCGCCACCCGCCGCCTGCTGGCGCGCGTAGGCCTCGGCCTGCGCCGGGTCGATCTGGTCGCTGTAGAAGCCGAGCTGGTCGTAGACCTTGCGCTTCTTCTCGTCGCTCAGAATATCGTTGGCTTCGGAGATCTCCTTGAACTTCTCCTCCGCCTTCTTATCCCCGGGATTCACGTCGGGGTGATACTTGCGCGCGAGCTTGCGAAAGGCCTTGCGAATCTCCTCCGCCGTGGCCGTCTTCTTCACGCCGAGCGTGCCGTAGTAATCCTTTTGTGTGGTCGTGGCCATGTGTGCTTTCTAATCTGAACTCCGCATCTGGTCGTGCTTCCCTTTGGATGCACGAGCCTTGCCATCGCTTCCGCGCAAGGCTCGCCAAAGCCCATGCCTAGGCTGCCACGTCAAACCGCTCGATCTTGGGGCGCTTCTTTTTGGATGCCTGCCAGATGTCGTAGCTCATCTGCAACTCGTACCAGAGGCTTTCGTGCGTGCCCAGCGCCGCCGAAAGCCGCAGCGACATATCTGCGGAAATGCCCGCTGCGCCATTGAGAATCCGCGACAGCGTGGTGCGCGAAACGTGCAGCTTCTTCGCCGCGGTAGTCACGTCCATATCGCCCAGCGCGTCGCGAAGAATCTTCCCGGGATGGGGCGGGTTGTGCATGCGCTGCATCGGAAGCTCCTAGTGGTAATCCTGGTAATCGACCAGAATTGCGTTTTCTCGCTCGAAGGTGAAGGTCAATCTCCAATTACCGCTGATCTTGACCGCCCAATGCCCCCTTAAATTGCCGGTCAATTTATGCAGTCCCCAGCCGGGCATATTCATGTCCGCTTCCGACTTCGCAAAATCGAGCACCTGAAGCCGGTTTGCGAGCTTCTCCGCGTGGGCCGGATTGATTCCCGCCTTGCTGCCGCTTCGGAAGAACCGCTCGACGCCGGCGTGCCGGAAGCTCTTGATCACACGTTAAGTGTAGCGCGACACGCATCAGGCGGCAACGGCTTCCGAGGCCGCCCCGATCAACTTGATCCGATCTCCTGAAGGCGCTCGTAGAATCTCTTGCCTTCTGGAAGCAAGCCGAAAGGCTGAGTACGAAGCTCGCCAGTGGCCGTAACGTTCGTCGTTAGGTGCTGAACTAAGCCCAGAGATTGCAGCCGAGCCAAAGAACCTCGCGCACCTTTCCAAGACTCCGTATCCAGGAATCCGAAACTGCTTGCCCAACCGAAGGCTATCTGCTGTGCCCATTGAGAAGAGAGCGCAGAATTCGCCCCCAAAAGATTAGCCTGCGCGCCAAAAATCTTCTGCAGTACACGCAAGTCGAAATCTCTCAGCTCGACGGCCGCCCGCATCATGTCATCGAGGCTTTCCGGTTCGAGATCATCCTCCTTCACGCCATTGACAAGAATTCGCGCCATTCGCTTCAGCCGCTCCTTGACCGAAGTATGCATCGCTCGAAGCGCCAGCGCCGAAATTGCTTCGGCAAACTTCGGATCGGTTTGAAGGGACTCTATCCGGGTCCGAAGTTCTGCGTGCCCTTCATAGAGAGCCTTCAGATCATTTCGAACGGCTGTGACGGCATAAACCAAGTTACTCGCGTAGCTAGCGCCCGCTAGACTGCGTATCTTCAGGAGAAGATTCGAGGCTCCTCCCGCGATAGCGCCCAGTCCGCCAGTCCCGATCAAGGCAACGAGACCACCGATGATTTCCGCAAATTCACCGCCGGGAGTTTTCGATAATTCCTCGAAATTCAACTGTGCCAGCGCGGCATCGATTTCGAGATCGAATTGGCCCATTCACCTACCTCCCACCGCCGCCGGGAAAAGCAGCCGCAGATTCTTCGCTGCGCTCAGAATGACAACGCGGAGGAGAGCGAGAGTCAAAATAAGCCGGGGTGAACGACACTGCCGCCCACCCCGCGATCGAACATCTGTGGTTTCCCATCCAAAATGCGAACAGCGCATTTTGGATGCGGCACCCGCTTTCCTGGCTCCGCTAACGCCGCTAGCTCCGCCAGCACCGCCTATTTTTTCTCATCCACATCCACGTACTCGGCGTCGATGACTTCGCCTTCCTTCTTCTGCTCGCCGCCGGCGCTGGCGCCGGAACCATCGGCTTGCGCCGAAGGGCCGCCATCCGAAGGCGCGCCTTGCGCCGCCGTCGCTTTATACATGGCCTCGGCCAGCTTGTGGCTCGCCTGGGTCAGCTTCTCGTAGGCATCGCGCAGATCCTTGGCGCTGGCATCGGCGTTCTCCAGCACCTTCTTCGCCTCCGCCATGGCCGACTCCACGTCGCCCTTGTCGCTGACCTTATCGCCGGCCTCTTTCAACATCTTCTCGATGTTGTAGACCATGCCGTCGAGCTGGTTGCGCGCCTCAATCTGCTCGCGCTTCTCCTTGTCCTCGCCGGCGTGCGCCTCGGCCTCCTTGGCCATCTTCTCCACTTCTTCCTTGCTGAGGCCGGAGCTCGAGGTAATCGTGATGCGCGTGTCCTTGCCGGTCGCCTTGTCCTTGGCCAGCACGTTCAAGATGCCGTTGGCGTCGATGTCGAAGGTGACCTCGATCTGCGGCACGCCGCGCGGAGCCGGCATAATGCCGCCCAGCTTGAACTTGCCCAGCGTGCGGTTCTGCGCCGCCATCGGCCGCTCGCCCTGCAGCACGTGCACCTCAACCTCGGTCTGGTTATCGGCCGCCGTCGAGAAGGTCTCCGACTTCTTGGTCGGAATCGTGGTGTTGCGCGCGATCATCGGCGTCGCCACCCCGCCCAGCGTCTCAATCGACAGCGTCAGCGGCGTCACGTCCAGCAGCAGCAGATCCTTGACCTCGCCGGCCAGCACGCCCGCCTGCACCGCCGCGCCCACGGCCACCACTTCGTCCGGGTTCACGCCGCGATGCGGTTCCTTGCCGAACAGCCGCTTCACCAGCTCCTGGATCTTGGGCATGCGCGTCTGGCCGCCCACCAGCACCACTTCGTCGATCTGGCTGGGCTGCACGCCGGCGTCGCTCATGGCCTTCTTGCAGGGCTCCACCGAGCGCTCCACCAGGTCATCGACCATCTGCTCCAGCTTGGCGCGGGTCAGCTTGCGCACCAGGTGCTTGGGCCCGGTGGCATCCGCGGTGATAAAGGGCAGATTGATCTCTGTCTCCAGCGTGGTCGAGAGCTCGATTTTGGCCTTCTCCGCCGCGTCCTTCAGGCGCTGCAGGGCCATCTCGTTGCCCTTGGAGCTCAGGTCGAGGCCTTCCTCGCTCTTGAACTCGGCAATGAGCCAGTCCACAATGCGCTGGTCGAGGTTGTCGCCGCCCAGGTGGGTGTCGCCATTGGTGGACTTCACCTCGATGACGCCTTCGCCGACTTCGAGGATGGAGATATCGAAGGTGCCGCCGCCGAAGTCGTACACGGCGATGGTCTCGTCCTTCTTCTTGTCGAGCCCGTAGGCCAACGCGGCCGCGGTCGGCTCGTTGACGATGCGCTTCACGTCGAGGCCGGCGATCTTGCCCGCGTCCTTCGTGGCCTGGCGCTGCGCGTCGTTAAAGTAGGCCGGCACGGTGATCACGGCCTCGGTGACCGTCTCGCCCAGGTAGGCTTCAGCGCTCTTCTTCAGCTTCTGGAGGATCATGGCAGAGACTTCGGGCGGGGTGTACTCCTTGCCCTGCGCCACCACGGCCACGTGGTCGCCCTGCTTGACGACCTTGTAGGGAACCATCTTCATCTCATCGTTGACTTCGTCGTAACGACGGCCCATGAAGCGCTTGATGGAGAAGATCGTGTTCTCCGGATTAGTGATGGCCTGGCGCTTGGCCACCTGGCCGACCAGCCGCTCACCTGACTTGGAGAAGCCGACGATCGAAGGCGTAGTGCGCGCACCTTCTTCGTTCGCAATCACTTTGGGCTCGCCGCCCTCGAGGACGGCAACGCACGAGTTGGTGGGGCCGAGGTCGATGCCAATAATCTTTGCCATTTTTTCCTGCCTCTGGATGAAATCCTGCTCTGACAGCATCTCGCATTGAGTCTGTCATTGTCAACTTATTTGATGCCGAGCACATAAGCAGGATGCACGAAACGCGCTGCCAGCGATCGGCATACCAGATTTGACCCTAATGAGTGGGATGCAACCAGGGAAATGCGGGATATACTGGCTCTCATCCCACCCGCAAGTCCCTTCAGGAGTTCTCGTGTTGCACAAGGGCCCCCCGCTTTCCCGCGGGCTGCCCGACCTCTCCCCTGACCTCTCCAATGCCTGAGGCGCAGAGTAGGCCGCCACCGCCCGGACAGAAAAGCGTGCTAAAGCAGAATGGCGTTTCCCAGGGGAAAACGCCACATGCCCGATCCGGAATATGCAGAACTCTTGCTGGTCTAGTGGCCGTCCCCATCGCCGTCATGCCGGATGGCGGGAGCATGGGTGGCCTGCGAGCTGAGGCTGACCGTATCTTGCGGCACAGAGCTCGATTGAGCGGTTGCGGGGGCAGGCGCTGGTTTCTGGGAAGCCAGCGCCTGGGTGGTGGGGGCGAGCGAGCTTGAAATCGGACTGATCATCGGTTGCTACCTCCGTGCACCCCTATCGGCAGGCCGGGCTCTTCTATCAAGCCCGCCGCGCCCTCGATGCCATGAAGTTTTCGTCATGCAACCGGGGGCGGCTCAGCCCAGCAACGGGACAAAGCGCCGTGCCTGTTCGTCGTAGCGCTCGATGCGGCCGGTGAGGATGTCGTAGTACCAGCCGTGCACCGCAACCGTGCCCTGCTTGAGGGCCCAGGCCACTGAGGGCTGGGCCTTCAGGTTGCCGAGCTGCGCCACCACGTTGCCGCGGATGACCGAGCCCAGTTCGGCCCCATCGCCGTCAGCCGGGTTGAGCGGCTGGCGGTGCTGGAAGGCCGCCTCCACGTGGCGCAGCCACTTTTTAGCTTTGGGCAGGTTGTCGAGGACATTGGTATTCAAGGCGGCCTTCAATGCGCCGCAGTCGGAGTGGCCGCAGACGATCACGTGCGGCACCTTGAGCACTTCCACGGCATACTCAATGGTCGCGGTGACGCCGTCGCCGTCGGGCGCGCTGAGCGGCACCACGTTGCCGACGCTGCGGCTGATGAAGATATCGCCTGGACCGGTGCCCAGAATCAGGTCCGGGACGATGCGCGAATCGGCGCAGGTGATGAACAGGAACTCCGGCGCCTGCGAGTCGCTGAGCAGATGGAACTGCTGCCGCTTTGCAGGGAAAACCTCGGCATGAAATTTCTTGTGACCTTCAATGAGCCTTTGCATCTTCGCCTCCGGCGGGCTTCTCTGCGCGTCGTGGCCCGCCCTTGCCTCAGCGTACCGTATCTGGGCGGGTTGCGGTTCCAGAGCGGCGCTGTGCAGGTCCGGAGGCTTTGTGACAGATGGCCAGAGGTCGGCGCTCCGATGGGCTGAAGCCATTGCGGGACTGCACTACAATGGCCAGATGCAACCCCGCCAGCGCTGCCTATCCGCCTTCTTGCTTCTTGTGTTTTGTGCGCCTCTCTGCGCGACTGCCCAGGCGGTGGACACCATCGCCCCGGCGGTGCGCGCCGACGTGGACCGCATCGCGAGCCAGGTGCTCGCAATGACCGGGGTGCCCTCGGCATCCGTGGCTGTGGTGCAGCACGGAAAGCTGGTCTACACGCATGCCTATGGCAAGGCGCGGCTCCATCCCGCCGAGGCGGCGACGCCCGACATGCGGTATTCCATCGGCTCCATCTCCAAACAGTTCACGGCGGCGGCCATCCTCATTCTGCAACAGGAAGGCAAGCTCAGCCTCGACGATCCGGTGGGCAAATACATTCCCGGGCTGACGGAGGGCGCTAAGGTCACCATCCGCGAGATTCTGTCGCAGACCTCCGGCTATCAGGACTACTGGCCTGAAGACTACGTGATGCGGCCCACGATGCGGCCCACGACCGTGCAGCAGATTCTGGACGCGTGGGCCAAGAAGCCGCTCGACTTCGAGCCGGGCACGCAGTGGCAGTACTCGAACACCAACTATGTGATCGCCGGGGCCATCGTTGAGAAGATTGCGGGAGAGCCGCTGCTCCAATTTCTCCAGCAGCACATCTTCAAGCCGCTGGGCATGCAGTCGGTGTGGGACTCGGACCAGCACCCGCTGACCAGGGCGGACGCCGCGGGGTATCACCGCTACGCGCTTGGGCCGCTGCGGCCGGCGCTGCCCGAGGGGCCGGGCTGGATGTCCGCCGCTGCCGAA
>DAIDLI010000163.1 GCA_027449545.1 Acidobacteriaceae bacterium
ATGCCGCCCAGATCGGCACCTGGGAGTGGGACCCGATCAAAGACACTACGACTCTGTCTCCACAGTTGCACCGCATCTTCGGCAGCGATCCCGACGATCAGGAGCGGCTCAAGAATTGGTTTTCGCGGATTCATCCCCCCGACCGCAATCGCGTCGAGCTGCTCATGTATGAGGGCCACCGCCTGGGCAGGATGGACTTCGAGTATCGCTATCAGCATCCCGATCTCGGCCTGCGCTGGCTGCAGTGCAAGGGCCAGCGCCGCATGAGCGAGACGCGCATGTTCGGCATGGTGCAGGACATCACCACGCGAAAGAAGGCCGAGGAGGCAGCCCAGCAGTTGGCGGCCATCGTCGCGTCGTCCGACGACGCCATCATCAGCAAGGACCTGAAGGGGATCGTCACCAGTTGGAATCCGGCCGCCGAGCGCATGTACGGCTACACCGCCGAAGAGATGATCGGCCAGCCGATCACCAAGATCGTGCCGCCGGAGCTCTACGCTGATGAAGCCCGGATTCTCGCCACCATCGCGCGCGGCGAGCGCATTGAGCACTTCGACACCGTACGGATGAAAAAGGACGGCGAACTGATCCAGGTCTCGCTTACGGTTTCTCCCGTACGCGACGAAAACGGCGCCATTATCCGCGCCTCCAAGATCGCACGCGACACCTCGGAGCACCGCCGCCGCGACGAGTTCCGCTACCGCCTGGCCGCCCTGGTGGAATCCTCCGAGGATGCCATCGTCAGCAAGGATCTGAACGGCATCGTCACCAGTTGGAACCCGGCTGCCGAGAGGCTGTTTGGTTTCACCGCGGAAGAGATGATCGGACAGCCGATCCTCAAGATCATTCCGCCTGAGATGTACAGCGATGAAACCCGCATCCTCACCACCATTGCGCGGGGCGAAAGGATCGAGCATTTCGAAACCGTTCGGAGAAAAAAGAACGGCGAGCCCATCGAGATCTCGCTCACCATCTCGCCCATTCGCGACGAAACGGGCAAGGTGATCGGAGCCGCCAAGATCGCGCGCGACATCACCCAACAGAAGAAGGCGGAGCGCGCGCTGCGCACCAGCGAACGGCTGGCTTCGGTGGGCCGCCTGGCGGCGACCGTCGCCCACGAAATCAATAATCCCCTCGAGGCGGTCACCAACCTGGTGTTCCTCGCCCGCCACACCGCGGCCAAAGAAGAAGTCCGCAAATACCTCGGCATGGCGGAAGAGGAACTGGAGAGGGTTTCGCACCTCACCAAGCAGACCCTCGGTTTCTATCGCGAAACCAAGGGTGTCACGGAGGTCCGGCTCGGCGCCCTGGTGGACTCGCTGCTCTCCGTCTTTATCCCGCGCATGCGCGCCAAGGGAATCGAGCTTTGCCGCGAGATCGACAACGAGGTCGAAATCCGCGCAATTCCAGGGGAGATCCGCCAGGTGATCGCCAATCTGATCAGCAACAGCATCGATGCGATCCGCGGCAACGGTCAGATCCGCGTGCGCGTCTCCCCAGCCAGGCGCTGGAGAGCGAGCTCCGAACGCGGCGTCCGGTTCAGCATCGCCGACACCGGTAGCGGCATCCCGGAAGCCATTCGCGCTCAGGTCTTCGAGCCCTTCTTCACCACCAAGCGCGATGTAGGCACCGGCCTCGGCCTCTGGATCTGCAAGAGCATCGTGGAAAATCACCGCGGCACGATTCGCGTCTGGAGCCGCACCACTCCGGACGACAGCGGAACCGTCTTTTCGGTGTTTCTACCGCTGAACTCAGGCGGATTGCCGGCCGACACGCAACCACAGCGCGTGATGTAATGCCAGGCGTCACTTCCGGGCTCATGCAGCTCAGCCGCGTCGCCGCGCTGCCTCCGCATAGACCTCCGCATATTCCCGCGCCGGCTTATCCCAGCCGTACTCCCGCGCCATGCCATTGCGCATCAGACGCGTCCAGTTCTTCTTGTGCTGGAACGCCGCCAGCGCGCGGTCCAGTTCCTCCAGCAGGTCGCGCGGATCGTAGCCGTAGAACTTAAAGCCGGTGCCGGTTCCCTTCTTCGCATCCCATTCTTCGATGGTGTCGTCCAGCCCGCCGGTGGCGCGCACCAGCGGCACCGTTCCATATTTCAGCGAGTAGATCTGATTCAGCCCGCAGGGCTCATAGCGCGAGGGCATCAGGAAAAGGTCCGCGCCCGCCTCGATCTTGTGCGCCAGCGGCTCGTCATAACGAATCTGCACCGCAATCTTCTGCGGGTGACGTTCCGCCCAGCCGTTGAAGAATCTTTCCAGCGCCGGTTCGCCCGTGCCCAGCGCCACCACCACCAGGTCCCGCTTCGCAATCTCCTCGCCGATGGCCGCCACGATGTCGAAGCCCTTCTGCGTCGCGAAGCGCGAGACGATACCCACCACCGCAGCGGAATCGGGCACGGCATTCAAGCCGAAGGCATGCAGAACGTCGGCGCGGCAGGCGCGCTTCCCTTCAAGATCGTCGGCGCTGTAATGGGCGGCCAGATTGCCGTCCGTGGCCGGATTCCAATGGCCGTAATCCACGCCGTTCAGAATGCCGCGCAGATCCGCCGCGCGCCCGCGCAGCACCCCCTCCAGATGCCAGCCAAACTCCGGCGTCTGAATCTCCTCGGCGTAGCGGTGGCTCACCGTCGTCAGGAGATCGGCGAACACCACTCCGCCCTTCAGAAAATTGAACCGGTCGTACTGCTCCACCTTGTCCATGGTGAACAGGTCCCACGGAAACAGCAGTTGCTCCGTCGTCGCGGGAGGAAACAGCCCCTGGTAAGCCGCATTGTGAATGGTCAGGACCGTGGCGGCATGCCGCAGCACCGGGTCGGCGGCATAAGTCGTGCGCAGATACACGGGAATAAGACCGGTCTGCCAGTCGTGCACATGAAACACGTCCGGGACCCCAAGCTGCTTCGCTGCTTCCAGCACCGCCCGGCAGAAGAAACCGAAGCGCTCTGCGTTGTCGGGATAGTCGCCGCCATTCGGCCCATAAAGCTCCGGGCGGTCGAAGAGTTCCTGTGACTCGACAAAGTAGAACTGAACCCCGTCCTGCTTGCCTCCGTCCACGATTCCCGCAAAGCGGCTGTAGTGCCGGAAGGGGACAGTCACCGAGCGCACGGCATAGGCTAACTGGCCGATCTTTGGCTCGATCCGCGGCCGGATCCGCGCATACAGCGGCAGGTACACCGTAACCTGGTGCCCCAGCTTCGCAATCTCCGCGGGCAGGGCGCCCACTACGTCCGCCAGGCCGCCGGTTTTGGCAAAGGGGACACACTCAGAGGCGGCAAAAACGATATGCATCGGCTCTCCCGGCCCGCTCTTTTTCGGACCGAAAGTCTAGTATGCACCGGTCCGGCGAACCGGGTTACGGGACGCCACCCAGCCTGGTAGGCCATGTTTCACCGAATGGTCCACAACATGGGATGAATGGTGGAAAACCGCCCCCCAACTGCATCTTCCGTTCCCATTCCCTTCGCCAAAGGGTACCTGTAACTGGTAACTTAGAAGAGAAGGATCTTGTTCAAGCAATGGTCTCCAACACCTATATCCCGCTGGTGGTTTTGTTCGTGGCCGCTCTCGGTTTCGGGCTGGCTCCGCTTGGCCTGGCGTGGCTTTGGGCGCGGTTCTTCTCACCCCGCAAGCCCAATGCCATCAAGAACGCCATCTACGAGTGCGGTTTGGTCTCCAAAGGCGATGCCTGGGTACAGTTCCGCTCGGCCTACTATCTCTACGCCATCATCTTCTTGATCTTCGACGTGGAAGCAGTTTTCCTGCTCCCCTTCGCAGTGGCCTTTACAGGCCTCAGCATGGCTGCCTGCCTGTCCATGCTGGTGTTTGTGCTGCTGCTGGTCGAAGGTCTCGCATGGGCCTGGGCCAAGGGCGTGCTGACCTGGGCGTGAGCAACAACCTTCCGCCATCGGCAATCAGCTTTTTGCCGGATGGCCGAAAGGGCTTCTGAAGAAGCACGAAAACCTGTGCCGGCGATGCGATGAATCCGTAAGCCGGGATTTTGCGGAGTTAAGATAAGACAGACTCCCACGATTTGAAACAAGCTGAGAGCTGATAGCCAGGCGCTGACAGCTCACGGAGCAGGAATGGCTGTCGACGAGAACCTGAAGATCGAGATGGGAAAGCAGGGCGTGTTTGTTACGACTCTGCAGGAACTCTATAACTGGGGACGACGCAGCTCCGTGTGGCCCATGAACTTTGGCCTGGCCTGCTGCGCCATCGAGATGATCGCCACCACCATGGCCCGCTACGATCTGGCCCGCTTCGGCGCTGAGGTCTTCCGCCCGTCGCCCCGCCAGGCGGACCTGATGATCATCTCCGGCACCGTCACCAAAAAGATGGCCCCCCAGGTGGTCCGCCTCTATAACCAGATGGGCGAGCCGCGTTACGTCATCGCAATGGGTGCCTGCGCCATCTCCGGCGGCCCCTTCAAGCAGGGCTACAACGTGCTCAAGGGCATCGATCGCTATATTCCCGTGGACGTGCACATCCCCGGCTGCCCGCCGCGCCCCGAAGCCCTGCTCGACGCCTTCATTACCCTGCAAAAGAAGATCGATGCGCAGAGCCTGACCGGCGAGAATCGGCCTCGCCACCTGAATCCCGAGGGCCAGGGCGAGTTCCCTGTTCCCGAACAAGGTGAACACGACCTCGAGCCGCCGTCGAACACCCTCGTTTGGCCTGCGCCCATGGTGATCCGCTGATGAAGACCATCGAAGAAATCAAAGCGGCGATTGAAGCGGCAGTGCCCGGCGCGGGTGTGGAGATCATCAATAACCCCAGCCCCTCCGCCCAGCATTCGCTTCTGCTCCAGCGCGAGACTGCACTCGCCGTCGCCCAGTTTCTCCGCGACGACGCCGAGCTGGCCTTCGACTATCTCTCCAATGTCACCGGCGTAGACTGGCTCGACAAGGAGATCGTCGAGAAGGTCAAGGTGAAGAAGACCGTCACCAAGACTGTTGACGGTGTCGAGCAGCAGGTCGAGGAGACCGTCGACGAGACCCGCAAGCGCGTCGAGCCGGGATACCTGGAGACTGTCTACCATCTCTACTCCATGGCGAAGAAGCACGGTCCGCTGATCCTGCGCCTGCGCACCGCCAACCGCACCGACCAGGTGGAACTGCCGTCCTTTACGCCCATCTGGCGTTCGGCGGAGTTTCAGGAGCGCGAAATCTTCGACCTCTACGGCATCGTCTACACCGGCCATCCCGACCTGCGCCGCATTCTCATGTGGGAAGGCTTCAAGGACCACCCCATGCGCAAGGACTACGTGGAACCGGACGACTTTGAGTACGAGCCCACCGCCCATGATGCAGTGGCAAAGCGCGCCCAGGAGCACCAGGCCAAGGTGGCCGCCGCGCAGAACGGGGGCGCAGCATGATTACTCCCATTCTTGCCCGGCAGGAAGGCTGGAACCGCCAGCCGGAGATCGTTCCCGACGGCGAAGGCGAACTGCTCGAAGTCGCGATGGGGCCGCACCACCCCTCCACCCACGGCGTCTTCCGCATGGACGTGACCCTGGACGGCGAGCGCATCATCAAGCTCAAGCCGGTCTTCGGTTACCTGCACCGCAATCACGAGCAGCTTGGCGAGACCATGAGCTATCTCGCCATCATGCCCTACACCGACCGGCTCGATTACTTCTCGTCGCTGTCGAATAACTGGGGCTATGCGCTGGCCGTCGAAAAGCTGGCCGGCATTCAGGTGCCGGAGCGCGCGGAGTATCTGCGCGTCATCCTGGCCGAACTGACCCGCATCCAGAACCACGCCTCTTCGGTGGGGTTCCTGATTCAGGACATGGGCGCCAGCGGTACCCCGCTGATGTACGCCTTCAAGGAACGGGAAAAAATCCTCGACCTGTTTGAATCGCTGACCGGCTCGCGCATGATGTGCAACTACATGCGCTTCGGCGGCTGCCGCGTGGACACCACGGCCGAGTGGCTCAATCAGGCGCGCAAGGTAGTGGCCGGCATTCCCGCCTTCGCCGATGAGTTCGAAGCGCTGCTCACCACGAATGAAATCCTCATGGCGCGCACCCAGGGAACCGGCATCCTGCGGCCGGATCTGGCCGTGAACGCCGGCATTACCGGCCCGCTGCTGCGTGCCTCCGGCGTTAACTACGACATTCGCAAGGTTGACCGGTACGGCATCTACGACCGCTTCGATTTCAAGGTCCCGCTGGGCGAGCACGGCGACGTCTACGACCGTTTCATGCTGCGTCTGCTGGAACTGCGCCAGTCGGTCCGCATCCTCGAGCAGGCCCTCAAGGACATTCCCGAAGGCCCGATCATGGATCCGAAGTCGAAGATTCGCGGCTTCCGTCCCAAGCCCGGCGAGGCCTACGGCCGCATCGAGGCGCCCAAGGGCGAACTGGGCTTTTACGTGATCAGCGACGGCACCGGCAACCCCTATCGTTACCGCGTCCGCCCGCCGAGTTTCGTGAACCTGACGATTTTGGAAGATATGTGCCTGGGACAAAACGTCGCCGACGTCGTACTCATCCTGGGCAGCATTGACATTGTGTTGGGAGAAGTCGATCGCTAGAGCGCGCCGGGGACTCGGAAATTACCCGGTCCGGCTCTATGCACAGAAGTGAAAGGGCACGGCCTGAGCTGTGCCGCAGCAGAAGGAAGAGAATGGGGGCTTGAGCCCCTGAGGGAAACCAGACAGCGCACCGCGGCCGCTCTTTCGCAAGACGACCGGCCCTGTGCACTGTCCACTGCAAACCGGAGGTTTGCGTTGCTGGGCGAAGGAATCATCAAAGGCATGTTGGAGACGGCGAGAAACTTCGCCGGCAGCTATGTCTCCAAGGAACGCCTCATTACAGTTCAATATCCCGAAGAGCGCGAAGCGCTGCCGGAAAACGCGCGCGTTTTCCCGTTCCTGGTCTACGACGGCCCCGAGTGGCTGCCCGGACTGCGCTGCGTGGCCTGCCAGATCTGCGAAAAAGAGTGCCCGCCCAAGTGCATCTATATCGACAAGTCCGCCGATAAGAAGCCCGATGCCGCCGGCAAGCCGCAGAACTATCCCACGCGCTTCGACATTGACGTCTCGGTCTGCATGAGCTGCCAGATCTGCGTCGAGGTCTGTCCCTTCGATGCCATCAAGATGGACAAGCAGTTCGAGTACTCCACCGACGACCGTTTCGGCGGACTGCTGCTCGACCGCGAGAAGCTGGCCAAGTCCAACGAGTATTACCACCAGATTCATCCCGTCGAGGCCAACGAGGTAGACACCCGCCTGGCCGAAGAACGCGCCGCCGCGGCCGCCAAGGCCAAGGCCGCCGCTGAAGCAGCCGCCGCCAAGGCCGCGGCCGCCAAAGCCGCCGCCGAAAAGGCTGCTGCTGAAACTCCCGCCGCCGCGCCTGCGGCCGAAAAACCCGCTGCCCCCAAGCCGCCGACATCTGGCGGAGGAGGAGCCTAGCCCATGTCCGGCACGAACCTTCCTGCGACCGTCGACCAGATCTTCATCACCTTCACCCACTGGGTCGCGCACTTTTTTCCTTCCGCATTTCAGCCCATCGTCGCCGATGTGCTCGGGGTGATCGGCATCATCTCCGTCTTCCCCGGCCTCTTCGCGATCACGGTGCTGCTGGAGCGCAAAGGCCTGGGCCGCATGCAGAACCGCTACGGTCCCAACCGCGTGGGCCCCTGGGGCTTGTTCCAGCCTGTCGCCGACGGCATCAAGGCGCTGACCAAGGAAGACGTCGTCCCTTTCCACGCCGACAATGTCGTGCACTTCCTGGCGCCCCTCATCCTCCTCACCGCCGTGTTCATGGGTTTCGCCGTGCTCCCGGTAGGCCATCACATGGAGCTGATGAACATGGACGCCGGCCTGCTGTTCTTCTTCGCCATGGGCGCATCGTCGGAACTCAGCGTCTTCATGGCCGGCTGGTCGAGCCGCAACAAGTATTCGCTGCTGGGCGCCATGCGCGCCGTCGCCCAGATGATCAGCTATGAGGTGCCCCTGCTGCTCACCAGCGTGATCGTCGTCATGCTCACCGGCTCGCTCTCGCTGCCCAGGATCGTCGAGGCGCAGGCCGGCTATAGCGGCATCCTGCCCCACTGGTACGTCTTCACTCCCATGGGCTTTGCCGCTTTCATCATGTTCGGCATCGCCGCCACCGCCGAGACCAACCGCTCGCCCTTCGATCTGCCCGAAGGCGAATCAGAGATCATCGCCGGCTACTTTACCGAGTACTCCGGCTTCAAATTCGCGATGTTCTTCATCGCCGAATACCTGGCCATGTTCTCCATCTCCGGCATCGCCACCACCCTCTTCCTGGGCGGCTGGGCCGCGCCCTTCTCCTTCCTCACCGTGGTGCCGTCGTGGTTCTGGTTCTTTGCCAAGGTGATGTGCTTCATCTTCGTCTTCATCTGGATGCGTGGCACCCTGCCCCGCCTGCGCCAGGATCAGCTCATGAACTTCGCCTGGAAGTTCGTGCTGCCCTTCACGCTGGTTGACCTGGTCGTCACCGGCATCTGGCGCTTCATGGGCGAGGGCATCCTGCGCTGGATCGTCTGCTCACTCATCCTCATCGCTACTTACTTGATCATGGGCCGCACCGGCATGGTCCGCAAACCCTTCGCCCCCCGGAGCTACCGCTATGCCGAATAACGTGAAACTCCAGGTGGCCCGAGCGACATCGAGGAAATTCTGCAGTGAGAGCACGGAATGGGGTGCCTCAGGTCTCGATTCTGAGACCTGGGAAGGCACAGCACTATCCCGGCCCGATTCGCCTGAAGGGAGTGTCCTGCGATGAGCCCCGTCTTCTACATACTCTCCATCGTCACCATCGCCGGTGGACTGGCCGCGGTCCTGCTCAAGAACCTGGTCCACTGCGCGCTGGCGGTCTCGGTCGCCTTCGCCGGCCTGGCCCTGCTGTTCCTCTCGCTCGACGCGCAGTTTGTCGGCTTCGCGCAGATTCTGGTTTACGTCGGCGCCGTGGCAATCCTGGTGGTCTTCGCCATCCTGCTCACCCGCGGCTCCGATCAGCCCCGGGAGAGCTTCTTCAGCCGCACCTGGGGCATCGGCCTCGTCGTGGCCGCCGCGGTCTTCGCCGTGCTCGGCTGGGCAGTTTTGCAGAGCAGCTCTGCCCTGCCCCGCGAATCCGCCGTGCCCGTTGCCAGCGTGCACGACATCGGCGTGGCCCTGGTTGGCCGCTACGTGCTGCCGCTGGAGATCGTCGCGCTGCTCCTCACCGCCGCCACC
This sequence comes from Acidobacteriaceae bacterium, assembly GCA_027449545.1. GTDB lineage: Bacteria > Acidobacteriota > Terriglobia > Terriglobales > Acidobacteriaceae > Telmatobacter. The sequence continues at coordinate 9,210 of DAIDLI010000163.1, forward strand.
GTGGGCGCCGTCATCGTCGCCATGCACGAGAAGGATGGTACGCGATGAATCCACTCACTGGTTATCTGGTGGTTGCCGCGCTGCTCCTCGCCATCGGCCTGGCCGGCGCGCTCACCCGCCGCAACGCCATTCTGGTGCTCATCGGCATCGAGCTCATGCTCAACGCCGCCAATCTTAACCTCATCGCCTTCTGGCGCTACGGTCCGCACCCCGAAGCCCTTACCGGCATGATGTTCGCCATCTTCTCCATCGCTGTTGCCGCCGCCGAAGCCGCGGTCGGC
>DAIDLI010000164.1 GCA_027449545.1 Acidobacteriaceae bacterium
GCCGCCAGCACGTGGCACTCGTCTTTGCTCTCAGAAAGAATCTGATAGCTGATTGCCGCATGTTCCACATCAAAGGGCACCATCTTGCGCAGGCGGAAACGCAGCACCGGGATGGCCTCGGCAGCCTTGGCGGGCAGGGAATCGAAGTCCAGCATGAACACCCGCACCAGCGCGTCCGGCAGCACCAGCGCGATCGCCCGCTTGCGAGGCGCAACCTGATCGAGGGCGCTGCGAATGGCTCCGGCCACCGCATCCTGGGCCTGCAGGTTCACGCCTTCCAGTCGCGGCGTCACCGCTCCGGCGGGCAACGGCGCATAAGCATAGGTGAGGGCGCCGCCCGTCGCAGGCACCGCCGCTGCCAAAACGCCCTCCGGCGCAATCTCCACCGCCGCCGGCGGCCGTCCGCCGGCCGGTAATGGGACCTTGATCTTGTTGAGGATCGAACTCATCTTCCGGCTTTCTGTCCCCTCGTTCCCTTGCTCGCTGTCCTACCTGGACGCCTCAATGAACGTGACCTTGTTGATCTCCTTCAGCGTCGTGATCCCGCGCCGCACCCGCTCCAGAGCGGATTCGCGCAGAAACGTCATGCCCTCCTGCTGGGCCAGCTTGCGCACCTCGGAGGTAGGCTTCTTGGCCAGGATCAGCTCTCGAATCGGATCGGTGAGCTCCAACAGCTCGTGGATCGAGGTCCGGCCCCGATATCCGGTGCCGCCGCACTCCATGCAGCCGGCGCCTTCGCGAAAACCAAACCCCCGCCAGTTTTCCGGCTCCAGGCCGCTGGCCACCAGCGTCTCGTCGTCATGGTACACGGTGTGCCCGCAGTACTCGCAGATGGTGCGCACCAGTCGCTGCGCCAGGATGCAATTCAGCGCGGAGACAAAGTTGTAGGCCTCTACGCCCATGTTCAGAAAACGGCCCAGCACATCCACCACGTTGTTGGCGTGCACGGTGGTGAACACCAGGTGGCCGGTCAACGCGGAGTTGATGGCGATCTGCGCCGTCTCCTGGTCTCGGATCTCGCCCACCAGGATCTTGTCCGGGTCGTGGCGCAGGATGGAGCGCAGCCCGCGCGCAAACGTGAGGCCCTTCTTCTCGTTTACCGGGATCTGCGTGATGCCGCGGATCTGGTACTCGACCGGGTCCTCAATGGTGATGATCTTGTCTTCGTCGCTCTTGATCTCGTTGAGCGCGGCGTAGAGCGTGGTCGTCTTGCCCGAACCGGTGGGGCCGGTCACCAGCACCATGCCGTAGGGCTCGCGGATGTAGCGCCGGAAGCGCCTCAGGTCGTCCTCGGCGAAACCCACTACATCGAGATTCAGGTTTTTGAACTTCTCGCTCATCGACTCTTTGTCGAGCACGCGCAACACGGCATTCTCGCCGTGAATCGTGGGCATGATCGACACGCGGAAGTCGATGAGGCGACCCTTGTAGCGGACGCGGAAACGGCCGTCCTGCGGCACGCGCTTCTCGGCAATGTCCAGCTCACTCATGATCTTGATGCGGCCCAGGATGGTGCCGTGGTGCTCGCGCGCGATGGGTGCCATGGCCGCCTGGAGCACGCCGTCAATGCGGTACTTCACCACCACCGAATCGTCATTGGTCTCGATATGGATATCCGAGGCGCGCCGTTCCAGAGCCGTGAAGATGGTCGTATCCACCAGACGAATGATCGGACTGATGTCCTCTTCGCTGGTCAGTTTCTCAATCGAGATATTCTCGTCCGGGTTTTCCTCCCCGGTGAGCACGTCGAAGGTGAGGCCTTCGCTGGCTTCATCGAGCACGCGATGCGACTGCTCGGTCTTTTTCAGCAGATCGGCGATCTGCGACAGCATGGCTACGCGGACGTGAACCCGCTGCCCCAGCAGCCCGGCGATCTCGTCCAGCACCATCAGCCGCGAGGGATCGCTTACCGCAATCACCAGCCCGTCCGGCCGCTGCTCGATGGGCACGAAGTTGTAGCGGAACATCAGCTCCACCGGGACCGTGCGCAGCAGGTCGTGCTGGATCTTGAAGTTCTTCAGGTCCACGAACTCGGCACGATAGCGCCGCGCCAGCGCCTCAGCCTGGGCGCGTTCGTCGCCAACCGCCGGAAGCGGCATTGCAATTACCGGAGCTTCAGCCATACATCCATTCCTCAAAACAAAACTGCAGGTGCCCCAGGTCTCGATGGTAAAACCTGGGGACTACGAATTCGAGACTCCGCGTCCCGGGGTGCTCCAGGTTCTCTGTGCCCGGGGACCTGGCCAATCACGCGGCCTACCCGCCCACTCCGCCCGCCTGGCCCAGGGAGAAGATCGGCAGGTAAAGCGAGATCAGAATGAAGACCACCACCACACCCATCACGATCAGGATGGCCGGCTCGATCAGCGCGAGTGCGGCGGTGAGCGCCGTGGCCACGTCCTCTTCAAAAAACTCGGCCACCGAGTTCAGCATCTGCGGCAGTGCGCCGGTCTGCTCACCGACCGTAATCATCTCCGATGCAAGATCGGGAAAGACGCCCGTTTTGGTGAGCGACTCGGCCAGGCTCTTGCCCTCGCGCACCGTGGCCACCGAAGTGAACACCGCCTTCGACACCTTGCGCGAGGAGATCGACCGCGCGGCCGTCTCCAGCGACGGCACCAGCGGCAAACCGCCGGTCAGCAGGGTCGAGAGCGTGCGCGAGAACAGCGCCACCTGGTACTTAAGCCAGATGTTGCCAAATACCGGCAGCTTGACGCGGAAGGCATCGACAAAGTCGCGCCCGCGTTCGGAGAGGGAGAAGCGGTAAGCTGCGAAGCCCAGCGCGGCGGCAATCAGCGCGATCCACGCAATGTTGTGCTGCAGCCACTTGCCGAATGCCAGCAGGTTCATGGTCATGGCCGGCAGCTTGGATCCCATCTCGTCATACAGCACCGCGAACTGCGGCACCACTACGGCCAGCAGGAAGATCATCAGCCCGATCACCAGCGTCATCAGCAGCGACGGGTAGATCAGCGAGGCGGTCAGCTTTTTCCGGAAGGCGAGCGAGACCTTCTGGAAGCTCAGATAGCGGTCGAGCACCTCGGGCAGGTTGCCGGAGCGCTCGCCGGCCAGCAAGGTGGTCGTGTACATGATGGGAAACGCACCCTGCGCCTCGAAGGCCGCCGACAGTTCCTCGCCGGTCTTCACGCGATTGGCCACATCGTCGAGCTGGCCGGAAAAAGCGGCGCTCTTCTGGATCTTGCTGAGCATCTGCAACGAGCCCAGAATCGGCAGCCCGGCGCGAATCAGCGTCAGAAACTGCTGGTTGAAGATCAGGAAGGGCTCCAGCTTCACCTTGCGCCGGCCCAGCCCCATTCCACCCCGCGCTTTCACGCTGAAGACGTGGTAGCCGGCATGGGTAAAGCGGGCGCGCAGTTCCTCGGCGGAGGCCGCCGTCTGCACCTGCTCCTGAACCCGGCCGCGCTCGTCGGCCAGCCTGATGACAAATTCCGCCATAACTCCTGTCGCCTGCTACACCTGTGTCCCGGCGAAGGCCGCAAAGACACTCCTGCTCAAGTGTAACTTCAAGCGATAGACGGGCAAAGGGGCAGAAGCGTTCGCCGGAGGATGCTCGGGGCGGCGCAGAGGCCCGGGCTAGAATCCGTTCGCCACCAGCCACTCTGCCGTCAGGTCGAACTCCGGTTTCTGGCTGTGCCGTTCCATCCAGGCCATCTTGACCAGCACATCCGCCTCCAGATTCAGCGGTGCGCCAGGGCTGAGCGTGTGCAGGTTCGTCCTCCAATAGGTGAGGGGCAGGATGGCAATCGAGATGGCTTCCCCGTCGAAGCCGGCGATCGTCAGGCTGATGCCATCGATGGCGACTGATCCCTTAGGAACCATCCACTTGCGCAGATTTTCCGGAACCTTTACTTGAAGTGTCCAGTCGGTGGTTTGGTTATCAAAAGCCGGGCTGTCCGGCGGGATGACCGGGTCGAGCTCCGTCAGAACGCCGGTCCCGTCCACGTGCCCCTGCACAATGTGTCCGCCCAGCGGCGAACCGGCTGCGGTGGGCAGCTCGAGGTTGACCCGTGCACCGGGCTTCAGCGCGCCCAGCGAGGTCTTGTCCAAGGTTTCCTGGGCCAGATCGGCGTAAAAGTAGGTGGGGTTCGGTTCCAGCGCGGTCAGGCAGACCCCGCTGACGCCCAGCGAGTCACCCTCGCGCAGCCGCGCCGCTACGCCTGGCGCCTCCACCGTAATGCGCCGCACGCCTCCACGATCGGTGAGGCCGACCAGCGTCCCCGTTTGCTCGATGATGCCCGTGAACATGGGTTCATTTTAGCCGGTAGCCAATACCCGGGAGCTCCGGCGCATGCAGAAGCCGGCTGCGAGCTACCGGTTGCCGGCTTGTTAATCCCACGGATCTCGCAGCAGCGAGCCGACGGCCAGATCTTCCCCGAAGCGTTCCACCTCGACTTCGCCCAGGTGCGCGAAGCTGGCCATGCCGCGGAAGGCAGGTACCGCATCGGAGCCCATGATCTGCGGCGATACGAAGAGCTGCACGCGGTCCACCAGCCCGGCGGCCAGGAGCGCCGTGTTCAACCGTGTACCGGTTTCGGTCAGCAGGGTGAGCACGCCCTCGACACCGAGCCGCTCCAGCACTCTTTCGAGCGGCACGCGGCCGGCCTCGGCGGGCAACACCTCGACGCGGACACCGCGTTCGGTCAGCGCGCGGACGCGAGCCTCGTCTTTCGATACCGTGAAAACCAGCACGTCGTTTGCGGCCGTCGCCACCAGCTTGGAATCGAGCGGCATGCGCAGGGCCGAGTCCAGCACCACGCGCAGCAGCGGCCGCCGCCGCCGAAAGCCGCTGCGGTCGGTGAGCAGGGGATCGTCGGCCACCACGGTGTCTACGCCAACCATGGCGGCGTCGGCCTGCCAGCGCAGGGTCTGTACCGCTGAGCGCGAGGCCTCGCTGGTGATCCAGAAGGGCGCGCGGGCCATGTGGAAGCCGGCCGGGGGACCGATGCGCCCGTCCAGCGACATGGCTACCTTCATCAGCACGAAGGGCCGCTTCGACTGGCTCCAGCGCGCAAAGCCTTCGTTCAGCCGCCGGGCTTCCTCTTCGCATACGCCGTGGCGAACCTCGATTCCAGAGGATCGCAGGACGGAGCATCCGCCGCCAGCCACGGTGGGATTGGGATCGGCGGTAGCGGCAACCACTCGTCCAATACCTGCCTGGACGAGCGCCTGGGTGCAGGGCGGGGTGCGGCCGGTGTGGTTGCAGGGCTCCAGCGTTACATAGGCAGTGCCGCCGCGCACCCGTTCGCCGGCATGCTGCACGGCCTCGCGCAGCGCGACGACCTCGGCATGGTCGCGCAGTTCGTATTCATGCCAGCCCTCGCCGCAGACCTGGCCATTGCAGTCGAGGATGACGCAGCCGACGACAGGATTGGGCGAGCACAGCCCGATGCCGCGCCGCGCCAACTCAAGGGCGCGCTGCATCCAGTAACGGTCTTGATCGACGGCATTGCTCATACAGCAGGAGAAGAACTCTCAAGTGTAAACGGGCTGCCGCTCTGCTTTCCAAACAGACTACACTGAACGCGTCTCGTATCTTCCGCTGGGAGGTGGATATGAGAAGACCTGAGAGGCGACCTCAACTTGCCGCTCTCGGCATCGCGCTCTCGATGCTTTGCGGGTGCGGTGGAAGATCGGCAATGGACTGCAGCCTGAGCGAGACGGTCCGTGTGACACCCCTGTCCGCAACCGTCAATCATGCGGCTGCGCCGCCAGCGAACCAGGTCCAGTTTGTCGCATCTGCCGCCCCGACCGCTCCACCGGGGTGTCCGGTACCAGCCTGGGTGGTGAGGGTTTACGGAACCTGGTCCAATCCCGATCCCACGGCCATTCAGATCAGCAGCGCCAACGATTCCACCAACGGAACCGCGGTCTGCAAGACGCCCACAAACGGGCCGGTCACGCTGACGGGGACTTTCAGCCAGCAGACGCTATCGAATCCTGCCACGGAGACTGTGCAACTTACCTGCAACTGAGACAGGGCGGCCCCGCGGATCGAAGCGAGCGGCGATCAGGAACGCCCGCTCCTCTATAGTGGAATCAGCATGTCTTCCCCTGATTCCGGCAAGGCCCTCCTGCTTCATTTTTCCGGCCACGATCATTCCGGCCTCACCTCGGAGCTCACAAGCATTCTTGCCCGCCATCGCATCAATGTACTGGACATTGGCCAGGCGGTGGTGCACGAGAGTCTGACGCTGGGCATTCTCATTGAGCCGCCGCAGACCGGCCTGGCCGCGTTGAAGGCGGAGCTGACGGCCCGCGCCCACGAACTGGAGCTCCAGGCGCGCTTCACCACCGTACGTCCCGACGCGCTGAAGCACTGGCTGGGCGGGCTGCATCAGCAGCACTTCATCATCACGATTCTGGGACGCTCCATCACCGCCGCGCACCTGGCGCGGGTCACTTCGATCATTGCGGCGCACGGCATGAACGTGGACCGCATCGACCGCCTCTCCGGCCAGCTTGCGGCGCAGGAGGAACCTGCCAATGCCTGCGTGGAGCTGGCGATCAGCGGGGCTGGCGCCGAGGAGCCGGACCTGCGCGCCGATTTTCTGGCCGCTGCGCAGGAGCTCTCCATCGACATTGCCTTTCAGCGCGAGAGCATCTTCCGCCGCAACCGCCGGCTCTTCGTGTTCGACATGGATTCGACCCTGATTCAGGGCGAGGTGATCGACGAGCTGGCCAAGATGGCCGGAGTGGGCGACCAGGTGGTGCGCATCACCGAGGCGGCCATGCGTGGCGAACTGAAGTTCGACGAGAGCTTCATGCGCCGCGTAGCTCTGCTCAAAGGGCTGCCGGCCGAGCAGGTCTACGCATTGCGCAACAGTATTCCGCTGGCCGAGGGCGCCGAGCGCCTGATCCGCACGCTGCGCATGCTCGGCTACAAGACGGCCATCCTCTCCGGCGGCTTCTCGTTCTTCGCGGAGCATCTGCAGCGCCAGCTTGGCATTGACTACGTCTACGCCAACCGCCTGGAGATCGTGGACGGATGCGTGACCGGCAACGCTCTGCCGCCGATCGTCAACGGCGATCGCAAGGCCGCACTGCTGGGCGAGATCGCGCAGCGCGAAAACATCTCTACCGAGCAGGTGGTTGCTGTCGGCGATGGCGCCAATGATATTCCCATGCTGAAGCTGGCGGGCATGGGGATCGCCTACCGCGCCAAGCCGCTGGTGCGCCAGAGCGCTCCGCAGTCCGTGTCGTCGTTAGGGCTCGACGGGCTGCTGTACCTTATCGGCGTCCGCGATCGGGATCTACTGGGACACGAGCCGCAGGCAGCGAGCTAAAGCAGGAGCGGGTTGGCTGCGAATGTTTGACATCCGCCACGTGGCGGGTTACAGTGGCCCATGATCCGGTCGATTCGCCACAAGGGGCTGAGGCGTCTCTACGAGGACGACGATTCGAGCGCAGTCAACCCGGACCATGCCGCCAAGCTGCGCAATATTCTGGCCAGGCTCGACGCGGCCCGCACGGTCGCGGACATGGATCTGCCGGGGTTTCGGCTTCATCCGCTGAAAGGCGAGTTGCGTGGATTTCACGCCGTCACGGTTCGCGCCAATTGGCGGGTCGTCTTCCGGTTTGTAGATGGAGGCGTGGCGGACGTCGATGTTGTGGATTATCACTGAAGCGGAGGTCGCACCATGCCGATGAAGAATCCCCCCCACCCTGGCGCTGTCGTTTTGGAAGAGTGCATCGAGCCGCTGGGCTTGAGCATTACCGCAGCCGCGGCCGCTCTCGGCGTCACACGCAATACGCTTTCGGAACTGGTGAACGGCAGGCGCGGCATCTCGCCGGAGATGGCCGTGCGGCTGGAAAAGGTCTTTGGCGGCAGCGCCGAGAGCTGGCTGGTGCAGCAGGCGCAGTACGACCTGGCCCATGTGGAGCGCGGCCGCATCAAGCTGGAGCGGCTGGAGATGGCGTCGTGATTCGCCGATGATCCACGGCAAGACCGGTGTCTCAGCCGAGTTGGCCTTGCGCCTCTCCGAGGCCTTCGGAACCTCTGCCGGGTGTGGATCAGGATGCAGGCTAGTTACGATCTGGCAAGAGCCATGCGCAAGCGGCGCGTCAAGATTGCGTGGCTGACGGCGTGAGGGGCAGGCGAGATTCAAGACTTCGGGTAAGTGCAGTGCTTTCCCAGGTCCCAAAATCGGGACCTGGGGCACCCGGCTGCTGTATCTGATTGGGGTGCGCGACCGGGATCTGCTGGGGCACGAGCCGGGCCAGCAGGAAGGCAGCTTGTAGCGGGTAGCTGGGAGACTGGTCCACTCCGCTGGTACTCGCCGACGTTCTTGAAGGCAGTAGCTTCCCAGGTCTCTGAATCGAGACCTGGGGCACCCTGCTTCCTGCTCAAGCGGCTTTGGGGCACTGACCGCCCGCCCGGGATGCGCTCCGGAGATCACGGCAAACGCTCCGCGATGCGAGCTTGTTCGTTTTGCGGCGATCGCTACCCCAGCAGCGACTCGACAAACGCTTTCGCATCGAACTCCAGCAGATCGCCCATCTGCTCGCCGACGCCCACGAAGCGCACCGGGAGGTTCAGCTCGCGGGCGATGGCCACGGCGATGCCGCCCTTGGCGGTGCCGTCGAGCTTGGTGAGCACGATGCCGGTGACGCCGGCGGCCTCTGTGAAGAGCCGCGCCTGCTGCAATCCGTTCTGGCCGGTGGTGGCGTCCATCACCAGCAGCACCTCGTGGGGAGCGCCGGGCACCAGGCGCGCCGCGGTGCGCCGCATCTTGTCCAGTTCGCTCATCAGGCCGGTCTTGGTGTGCAGGCGGCCGGCGGTGTCCACGTAGAGGTCCTGGATGCCGCGCGCCTTGGAGGCCGAGATGGCGTCGTAGAGCACCGCCGCCGGGTCGCCGCCCTGCTTGGTCTTGATCATCTCCACACCGGAGCGCGCCGACCACACTTCGAGCTGCTCGATGGCCGCGGCACGGAAGGTATCGGCGGCGCACAGCAGCACGGAGCGATCCTGCGCCCGCGACCATGCCGCCAGCTTGCCGCTGCTGGTGGTCTTGCCGGTGCCGTTGACGCCAACCAGAAAGATTACCCTGGGGGGCTCGGCCGGTTGCGGAATCGGCCGCTGCGGCGCCTCCAGGATGGCGATGAGCTGTTCCTTGAGGAGCGAGCGGAGCTCCTCGCCCCCTTCGATGTCTTTGCGCAGGGCGCGCTCGCGCAGCGCATCGAGGATCTGGGTGGTGGTTTGCACGCCCAGGTCGCTGGTCAGCAGCACCGATTCGAGCTCATCGAGGGCATTGGCGTCCACCGTGCGGGTGAGCGCGACGATGCCTTCCATCTTGGCGGAGAGCGACTCGCGGGTGCGCGAGACCGCCTCTTTCATGCGGTCGAGGCCGACGGCCTGCCGCATGCGCCCGAAGAAGCCTTTGCGCTCCTCCGGCTCTTGTTCCTGCTGAGCCGGCTTCTCCGGCTCCTCGTTGCCAAATAGACGAATAATATCCATCGATTTCAGTGTAGAACGAGACGGATGCGGCTGTTGCGGCGCCATTGAAACCAGTTCTGCTGCCTTCCGCGCCGCGCTCCGCCCATTCGCCGACAATCGATTCAACGCAGCGGATCGCTCCGATATTCTGGAAGGAGCGCCGATTCATCCGGGCAAGCGGCACTGACTGTGCGAAGGCCGGCGGCGGACAGGGACAACGAATGACCAGCGCAGACCGACATCCGCTCCGCAAAGTCCTGGAGCAGCGCATCGCCATTATCGACGGCGCGATGGGCACCACCATCCGCACCTATGGCATGAAAGAGGCCGATATCCGCGGCGAACGTTTTCGCGACGCGAAGAAGGACCTTCTCAACAACGGCGATCTCTTCTCCATCACGCAGGCGGGGATGATTTGCGACATCCATCGCCGCTTTCTCGACGCCGGAGCCGACATCCTCGAGACCAACACCTTCGGCGCTACCACCATCGCGCAGAGCGAGTTTTTTGTGGATGATCCGCGCGAGCATGGCGGCCGCAAGGATCCGGCGTTCTACCAGACGGTTATCGAGAACAAGTTCCTCCAGGACCTGGCCTGGGAGATCAACGAGACCTCGGCGCGGCAATGCCGGGAACTGGCCGACCGCTTCAGCGCCGAGACTGGCCGGCAGCGGTTTGTCGCCGGCTCCATTGGGCCGCTCACCGTCTCGCTGTCGAACTCGCCCGATGCCGACGATCCGGGATTCCGGGTGGTGACCTTCGACCAGGTGAAGACCGCTTACGCCGAACAGGCGCGCGCGCTGCTTTCCGGCGGTGTCGATGCGCTGCTGGTGGAGACCATCTTCGATTCGCTCAACGCCAAGGCCGCACTGGTTGCCATTCAGGAGGTCTTTGAGGAGACGGGCAGGGAAGTGCCGGTGATGATCTCGGCGGCGGTGGGCCGCGGTGGCGAGACCATGATCTCCGCGCAGACCACGGAGGCCTTCTGGAATGCCGTGCGCCACGTTCATCCGATCTCGGTGGGGCTGAACTGCTCGCTGGGGCCGGACCTGATGTATCCGTTTCTGGCTGAGCTCGCGGAGAAGGCGGACGCGGCCATCTCCTGTTACCCCAACGCCGGCCTGCCCAATCCGCTGGCCGAGACGGGCTTCGATCTTGGGCCGGAGGATATGGCGCGCTCTCTCAAGCACTTCGCCGACGCCGGTTTGGTGAACATCGCCGGCGGCTGCTGCGGCAATACGCCGGAGCATATCGCGGCCATTGCCAAAGCACTCGAGGGCCTGCCGCCACGCAAGCTGCAAGACGCATCTGCCGGGAGCCGCGCATGAGCACGACAGCGAACGAACAGCTTCTCGCCAACACCTTCAAGCCGCTGCGCCTCTCCGGTTCGCAGCCGTTTACGCAGCAGCAGGGCGTCTTCATCATGATCGGCGAGCGCACCAACGTGGCCGGCTCACCGAAGTTCGCCAAGTTCATCAAGGAAGGCAAGTACGAAGAGGCGGTCGCGATCGCGCGCCAGCAGGTGGAGAATGGCGCCAACGTTCTCGATATCTGCATGGACGAGGGCATGATCGACGGCGTGGCCGCGATGACGCGCTTCCTGCAACTGCTGGCCAGCGAGCCGGAGGTGGCCAAGGTGCCCTTCATGGTCGACTCCTCCAAGTGGGAGGTGATCGAGGCCGGCTTGAAGTGTCTTCAGGGCAAGGGCATCGTTAATTCCATCTCCCTGAAGGAAGGCGAAGATAAATTTCGCGAACATGCGCGCGCGGTGCGCAAGTACGGGGCTGCCGCGGTGGTGATGGCCTTCGACGAGCAGGGTCAGGCGGCCAGCTTCGAAGACCGCATCCGCATCTGCGAGCGCGCCTACCGGATTCTGGTGGACGAAGTCGGCTTTCCACCGGAAGATATTGTCTTCGATCCCAATATCCTTACCGTGGCCACCGGCATGGAGGAGCACAACAACTATGCCGTTGACTTCATCCGGGCCACGCGCTGGATCAAGGAAAACCTGCCCCACGCCAAGGTGAGCGGCGGCGTCTCCAATATCTCCTTCAGCTTCCGCGGCAACAATAAGGTGCGCGAGGCCATGCACGCGGCGTTTCTCTATCACGCCATCGCCGCGGGAATGGATATGGGCATCGTCAACGCCGGCATGCTGGAGGTGTACGAGGAGATTGAGCCCGAGCTGAAAGAGCTGGTGGAGGACGTGCTGCTCAACCGCCGGCCGGACGCAACGGAGCGCCTGGTGGACTTCGGCGAGAAGCTCAAGGCTGCCGGGGCCGGTGCAGGCGCCGCCGAAAAGAAGACCGAAGAGTGGCGCAACGGCACCGTCGAAGAGCGTCTGGCGCATGCGCTGGTGAAGGGCATCGACGAGTATATCGAGCAGGACGCCGAAGAGGCCCGGGTCAAGCTGGGCCGTCCGCTCGCTGTGATCGAGGGGCCGCTCATGGATGGCATGGGCATCGTGGGCGATCTGTTTGGCGCGGGCAAGATGTTTCTGCCCCAGGTGGTGAAATCGGCGCGCGTGATGAAGAAGGCGGTGGCGTATCTCACGCCCTTTATGGAAGCGGAGAAGGCCGCGCTGGCGGCTGCCGGCCAGGCAGTTAAAACGCAGGGCAAGATCGTTCTCGCCACCGTCAAGGGCGACGTGCACGATATCGGCAAAAACATCGTGGGCGTGGTGCTGGCCTGCAATAACTATGAAGTGATCGATATGGGCGTGATGGTGCCGGCCGAGAAGATTCTCGAACGTGCCAAAACCGAGAAGGCCGACATCATCGGTCTCAGCGGGTTGATTACGCCCTCGCTCGACGAGATGGTGCACGTGGCGCGCGAGATGGAGCGCCAGCAGTTCAAGCTGCCGCTTTTGATCGGTGGTGCGACCACGAGCCGCGCCCACACGGCGATCAAGATCGCGCCCAGCTACAGCGAGCCGGTGATTCACGTGCTCGACGCCAGCCGCGCCGTGCCGGTGGCGAGCAGCCTGCTCAGCGACGAAGCCAAGCCGGCGTTCATCACTCAGCTTCGCGTGGAGTACGAGAGCCTGCGCAAGCAGCACGCCGGGCCCCGGCAGAAGCTGGTAGATCTCGCCACCGCCCGTGCACGGCGCACGCCCATCGAGTGGCGCGCCGAAGATATTGCCACGCCCTCCTTTACCGGCGTGCGCGTGCTCGACAACTTTCCGCTGGCCACGCTGCGCGAGTTCATCGACTGGACCCCGTTCTTTCATGCCTGGGAGCTGAAGGGCGTCTACCCGCGCATTCTCGATCACCCGCAGTACGGCGCCCAGGCGCGCCAGGTGTTCAGTGAAGGCAACGCGCTGCTCGACCGGATCATTGCGGAGAACTTGCTTACTGCTCGCGGGGTGTACGGGTTCTTTCCGGCCAATGCCGTGGGCGATGATGTGGAGCTACACCAGGATAAGAACGGCACAAAGTTCCACTTCCTGCGCCAGCAGGCCAACTGGGAAGGCAACGAGCCCTGCCGCTCGCTGGCCGATTTCATTGCCCCCGCCGAGACCGGCCTCCGTGACAGCATCGGCGCCTTCGCGGTCACCAGCGGCATCGGGCTCAAAGAGCTCTGCGCCAGCTTCCGCGCCCAGCACGACGACTACAACGTCATCATGGCCGAGGCGCTGGCCGATCGTCTTGCCGAAGCCTTCGCCGAGTGCCTGCACAAGCAGGCGCGTGAGCAATGGGGCTACGGCCGCGATGAGCACCTGAGCAATGCCGAACTGATCGAGGAGAAGTATCGCGGCATCCGTCCGGCACCCGGCTATCCCGCCTGTCCCGACCACACGGAGAAGGCCACGATCTGGCAGCTCCTGGATGTGGAGAAGAACGCCGGCATTCAGATCACCGAGTCCTTTGCCATGTGGCCGGGCTCCAGCGTGAGCGGGCTCTACTTCGCGCATCCGCAGTCGCGCTACTTTGCGCTGGGCAAGATCGGCAGGGACCAGGTGACCGAATATGCCGCGCGTAAGGGCATGAGCGTTGCCGAGGTGGAGCGCTGGCTGGCGCAGAACCTGAATTACGATCCAGCGGAGCGTCCCTAGCTGACGGAAAAGAGGGCCAGATGCGCCCCGGAAGAGCCGTTGCTGGCTGTGCCAGGCCGGTAAGGGGTGACGGTCCGTGCCCAGGAGCCCCAACTGCTTCGGCCCTGGGCGACTTCCGCCTCAGCCCGCCGGAGATGGGGGTGGCGAGCAGGGCACTCCGGCGGGCGGTAACCGAGGCCGCCGCGGGCAGACTCTGGGAGGGCGGGCCTGGAATTCGCCGGCTGCTTTGGGATTATCCCTAGGGAAACCATGAGGTTACGGCTTGAGCCGGGGCACAACTAAATTCCTGTACAAATCCATCTGAATGGTAAGATGGTTAGGATGGCTATGCCTTTGAAAACTCTCTTCCTCAACCCTCCCTCGTTTGAAAACTTTGACGGTGGAGCGAGTTCGCGGTGGCCGGCGACCCGCGAAATCGAATCGTACTGGTACCCGGTGTGGCTCACCTACCCGGCGGGCCTGCTCGAGGGATCGCGCCTGCTGGACGCGCCCCCGCACCACGTTTCGGCGGAAGAGACCATCCGGATCTGCGGCGATTACGAGTTCCTGGTGCTGTTCACCTCCACGGTGGGCTGGGAAGGCGATCAGCGGCTGGCTGAGGCGATCAAGACCAAGTACCCGAAGATCAAGATTGCCTTCGTTGGGCCGCCGGTAACCACGGACCCGGAGCGCGCCCTCAACGAGTGCTGGGCGCTGGATTTCATCTGCCGCCGCGAGTTTGACTACTCGGTGGTGGAGTATGCGCAGGGCAAGCCCCGCAACCAGATCCTGGGCATCAGCTACAAAGAGGACGGCAAGATCGTCCATAACCCCGATCGTCCCCAGGTGGAAGACCTCGATGCGATGCCTTGGGCGACGAAGATCTACAAGCGCGATCTGGATGTGACGAAGTACAACGTCCCGTTTCTCCTGCATCCGTACATCGCGCTTTACTCCACGCGCGGCTGTCCCGCGCAGTGCACCTTCTGCCTGTGGCCGCAGACCCTGAGCGGTCATGCATGGCGCAAGCGCTCGACCGATGATGTGGCTGCGGAGATGAAGTGGGCCAAGGAGAACTTCCCCGAGGTGAAGGAGTTCTTCTTCGACGACGACACCTTCAACATCCAGAAGGGGCGCACCATCGAACTATGTGAGAAGCTCAAGCCGCTCGGCCTTACCTGGAGCTGCACCTCGCGCGTGACTACCGATCGCGAGACGCTGAAGGCCATGAAGGAAGCCGGCTGCCGGCTGCTCATCGTTGGCTTTGAGTCCGGCGATCCGCAGATTCTCAAGAACATCAAGAAGGGCGCTACCGTCGAGCGCGCGCGCCAGTTCGCGAAGGACTGCCACGACCTCGGCCTGGTGATCCACGGCGACTTCATCCTCGGCCTGCCGGGTGAGACAAAGGAGTCGATCCGCAACACCATCAACTTTGCCAAGAGCCTGGATGTTGAAACCATCCAGGTATCGATCGCCCACGCCTATCCGGGTACGGAGTTCTTCGACTACGCTAAAGCCAATGGCTTCATCGTGAACAAGGGCGCGATGAGCGACGACGGCGGCCACCAAATGGCGCACATCGAGTATCCGGGGCTGCCCACCGATTACGTGCTGGAGATGGTGCATCGGTTCTATGACGAGTACTACTTCCGGCCCAAGGCGGCCTTCCGCGTGATCTGGAAGGCGATCGTGAATCGCGACGTGCCACGGCTTTACGTCGAGGCCAAGTCGTTCCTGAAGCTGCGGGCGCAGCGCAACCGCATGGTGAAGGAAGCCCGCCGCCAGCAGGCTCGGCCTGACGCCGCGGGCGAGCGCGCCGAAGCCTAGCAACCAGTTTCCTTGCTCAGGGGAGGGCGGCGCGAAGGCGTCCGCCCTCAACTTCTGTCCGGCATTCTTTCGTTCGCACTGGCCATTGCCGGAGAAGCCGCCGGAGCAAATTCCAGAGGCGCAGAGAGCTTTTCTTGATGGCACATCACCGGCTTGCACCGCGGCAATATCTGATCCTGGGCCTGGTGGCGCTCTGCGCGCCGCTGGGCGATACATGCCTCTCCCGGGGCATGAAGCATTTCCCACCCATTCATCTTGCGCATCCCGGGGAACTGGTTGCGGCGGTGTTCACGCCCTGGATCGGCGCGGGCATCGCGCTGCTGATCGGCTTCTTTGCCAGCTATCTGACCGCGCTCTCCTGGGCCGATCTGACCTTCGTGCTGCCGGCAACGGCGTTTGGCAATGTGATCGTCGCGCTGCTCTCGCGCTTCTGGCTGCATGAGTACATCAGCGTGTCGCGCTGGGCGGGCATCGCGCTCATCACGCTGGGGGTTGGTTTTGTCGCGCACGGTCCGTCGCTGACCGAAGAGGTCGCCCATCTGCCGGAAAAGGAGCACGTGTCATGATGCATCCGACACCGGGATTCTGGGCCTCCGCCGCGATGATCAGCTCGGTTGTCCTGAGCTCGACGACCGGCGAGGTGCTGACTGCCGCGGCTATGAAGTCCATTGGCGACCTCGACGAGATTCGCGCCCGCGAGGGAATGAAGGGCGCCATCAAAGCGGTCATCACCTGCCCGATGTTCTTTGCCGGGGTGTTCTTTCTGGCGGTCGCGTTCTTCGCGCTGCTGTTCGCGCTCAACCACCTCAACCTGAGTCTGGTGGCTCCCGCCTCTGCCTCGCTGACGCTGGTGACCAACGCGATCGCGGGCAAGATCTTCCTGAAAGAGAACGTCGACCGGCGCCGCTGGGCCGCGGCGCTGCTGGTCTGCCTGGGCGTGTACCTGCTGGCGATCTAAAGAGAGATCCAGCCCCAGGTCTCGATTTTGAGCTCTGGGAGAGCACCAATCTTGAGGCGCGCTCGCGCCTTCTGCCGGACCGCAGGTGGTCACCACAGCTTTTTGCGTAGCCACCATGCGGTGAAGGCTACGGCAAACCACGCGATTGCAGCAATCGCGAGCACCAGCCAGGCGGGGAAATGCGGCAGCATCTTCCATGTGATCGCGCCGAAGGCGATCAAGCCCAGCGAACCCATGGAAGCGCCGATGGCGTCGATGCTGGCGATGGTGCGGCCGCGCATGGTGCCGTGCAGTCCGGCGCGGTGCTTGCGCTGGATCTCATGCTTCTCGATGAGCGTTGCCTGGGCGGGGAGAATGGCGGGGAAGGCAAGGAACAGGCCGGCGAGCACCGGGCCTTTCCACATCGCGATCAGCCCGGCGATCGCCGTGATCAGTCCGCCGAAGACAAAGCGGAGAAGGTACTCGTGGGGACGGGTGCGGCGGACGGCGCGTGCGTCCACCTGGATGTTGAGCAGATGCCTGTCCACGCTCATCGACCCCACCACATCCACAGCCCGAGCGCGCATCCGAGCCACGCGGGGATCAGCGCCACGGTAGTCCAGAGGGCACTGGTCTTGTGGCGCATCATGATGACCCCCACGGCGGTGGCGTAGACGAAGAAGGCGAGGGCCCCAGCCATCATCGAGCGGCCTTCCAGGGCTGCATACGCCTTGCCGCTGGTTGCGATGGAGAGCACAAGCGTTGCCAGCGCCATCGAAGGCGCCGCGCCGAAGAGGCCAGCAAAGCTCTTGGGCCGGAAGATGTCTCCCAGCAGAGAGAAGGCGCAGACCATGGCCCCGCCGATGAGGAAACGAATTAGAAGACTGATCACGCCGTGCACCGGGACTTGAAACTTGAATGTTCCAGAGTAACAAAGAGCGGTATAGCCATCTTGCTCAAGAGGTTAGATGCATCTCGGGGTGGTCTGTAGCGTCCGGCGCCGATAGCGCTCGGGCGCGGGGAAATTTGGTTCCCGCTTTTCCTCAGCGCCCTCACGGCCGACACGGAATCGGAGCGGGAATCGTGAATGCTTGGCGACTAGAATCAGACTAGCCATGCCCGAGTTCACCCACCTCCATCTGCATACTGAATATTCCCTGCTCGACGGCGCCTGTGACGTGCACAAGCTGGTCGATCGCGTGGCCAAGCTGGGCCAGAAGTCCGTAGCCATGACCGACCACGGCAACATCTACGGCGCGGTGCACTTCTTTGCCGCGGCCAAGGAGAAGGGCATCAAGCCCATCCTGGGCTGCGAGCTCTATGTCTGCAAGGCCGAGGACCATCGCGCCGAAACGCCGAAGGACGAGTACAACCACCTGCTGGTGCTGGCCGAGAACGAAGAGGGCTACCGGAACCTGATCCGGATCACCTCCGAGGCTTCGCTGCACGGCTTCTATCGTAAGCCGCGCGTCAGCAAGCGGTTCCTGGCGGAGCACTCCAAGGGACTGATTGCCACCTCGGGATGCCTCTCCGGCGAGCTTTGCGAAGTGCTCATGCAGGGCAACTACGACAAGGCCAAAGCGGTTGCGCTGGAGTACCAGGACATCTTCGGCAAGGGCAACTACTACCTGGAGATTCAGGACCAGGGACTGGCGGAGGAGCGCAAGATCCAGAACGATCTTTTCCGGTTGGAAAAAGAGTTGGCCATCCCCATGCTGGTGACCAACGACTCGCATTATCTCTGCGGCGAGGATTCGCACGCCCACGATGTGATGCTGTGCGTGCAGACCGGCGCCAAGGTGCACGATGCGGAGCGCTTCCGGTTCGATTCCGACCAGTTTTTCGTGAAGAGCGGCGACGAGATGGCGCGGCTGTTTCCGGATAACCCGGAGTTGCTGGCGCGGACGATGGAGATCGCCGAGCGCTGCAACTTCAAGCTGCACCCGGTGGACAATCCCTTTCCGCAGTTCGACGTGCCGGATGGGCACACCATCGATAGCTACTTTGAGCATGTGTGCCGCGAGGGGTTCAAGAAGCGCCTGGAGACGGCGGTCCGCCACCTGGAGAGCACTGGCCAATTGCGGCATCCGGTGAGCGCCTACGAGGCGCGGCTCAAGTACGAGATCGGCATCATCCACCAGATGAAGTACTCGGGCTACTTCCTGATCGTGTGGGACTTCATCAAGTACGCGCGCGATCACGGCATCCCCGTAGGTCCGGGCCGCGGCTCGGGCGCCGGATCGCTGGTGGCCTATTGCATGGAGATCACCAACATCGATCCCATGCAGAACGTGCTGCTGTTCGAGCGCTTCCTGAATCCGGAGCGCGTGTCCATGCCCGATATCGACGTGGACTTCTGCATGAACCGGCGCGGCGAGGTGATCGACTATGTCACGCGCAAGTACGGACGCGAGCAGGTGGCGCAGATCATCACCTTCAACACCATGGCGGCCAAGGCGGCCATCAAGGACTGCGGCCGCGCGCTCGATATGCCCTATGGCGACGTGGATCGGATCGCCAAGCTCATTCCCGCGACCGTGGGTATGACCATCGACAAAGCGCTCGAGGAGTCGCCGGACCTGAAGAAGGCGTACGACGGCGATGCCACGGTGCGCGAACTGATCGACACGGCCAAGAAGCTGGAAGGGCTGGTGCGCGGCTCGGGCGTGCACGCCTCGGCGGTGGTGATCGCGCCGAGGCCGCTGACCGAACTGGTGCCGGTGGCCAAGACCAAGAACGACGAAATCGTCACCGCCTACGACATGAAGGCGGTGGAGAAGATGGGCCTGCTGAAGATGGACTTCCTAGGGCTCACCACGCTGACCGTCATCGTGGATTGCCTCAAGCTCATCGAGCAGAACCGCAGCGTGAAGGTGGACATTGAAACCATTCCGCTGGATGACGAGGAGACCTACAAGAAGGTCTTTCAAACGGCGCTCACCTCGGGCATCTTCCAGTTCGAGTCGAACGGCATGCGCGACATGCTGCGCCGCTACAAGCCCGACAAGCTGGAGGACCTGACAGCGCTCACGGCGCTCTTCCGCCCCGGCCCGATCCAGGGCGGCATGACTGATGACTTCATCGAGCGCAAGTGGGGCCGGCGCAAGGTGGAGTACATGCTGCCGGAGCTGGAAGAGATCCTGAAAGAGACGCTGGGCGTGATCGTCTATCAGGAGCAGGTGATGCAGATCGCCAACAAGCTGGCCAGCTACTCGCTGGGCGAAGCCGATCTGCTGCGCCGCGCCATGGGCAAAAAGAAGCCGGAGGAGATGGCCAAGCAGCGCGATCGCTTTATGAGCGGCGCCGTGGCGCTCGGGCATCCCAAGGCGATCGCCGGCGAGATCTTCGACCAGATGGAGAAGTTTGCCGGGTACGGCTTCAACAAGTCGCACTCGGCCGCTTACGGACTGGTCTCCTACCAGACGGCGTATTTGAAGACGCACTACCCGGTGGAGTTCATGGCCGCGCTGCTGACGTCGGAAACCTCCAAGCCCGACAGTGTGGTGAAGTACATCAGCGAGTGCCGGGAGATGGGCATCAGCGTCGATGCGCCCGACGTGCAGGTCTCCGGTGCGCAGTTCACGCCGCACGGCGAGAATATCCGCTTTGGACTGGCGGCTATCAAGAATGTGGGCGGCAATGCGATCGAGTCCATCATGAAGGCGCGCGAGGAGGTGGGCGGGCGCTTTAACAGCATCTGGCAGTTCTGCGAGAAGGTGGATCTGCGGGTGATGAACAAGCGCGTAATCGAATCGCTGATCAAGGCCGGAGCGCTGGACTCGATGGGCAAGCGGGGCCCGTTGTTTGCGGCCGTAGACAAAGCCATGGAACGCGCACAGAAGGCGCAGCGCGACGCTGTGCAGGGGCAGGCGGGCTTGTTCGGACTCTTCGATGAAGGGCCCGCGCCGGGGCGCGATGCCGACGATCTGCCGCGCGTGCCGGACTGGGAAGAGGGAGAGCGGCTGGCGAATGAAAAAGAGGTACTGGGCTTCTTTGTCTCCGGTCATCCGATGGACAAGTACCGCGAGAAGCTGCGCAACCTGAGCGGCGTGATCACGGTTTCCGAGGCGCTGGAGCGCAAACCCCCGGAGCGCACCTGGGGCAAGCAGAGCGATCCGGCCGACGAGTTGGTGGTGGCCGGCATGATTCACGGTCTCCGCGTGCAGAAGAGCAAGCGCGACGGCAAGCTCTACGCGCAGGGCTCGCTCGAAGACGCCAGCGGCAAGATCGAGCTGATCTGCTTCGCACGCGACTACGAGCGGCTGCAGAACCAGTTGAAGATCGAGGCCCCGGTGCTGCTGCGCGGGCTTTTGCTGGGGGAAGAGGATTCGGCGCCTAAGCTCTCGGTGATTTCCATCCAGGCGCTGGAAGATGTGCAGGTGAAACTGCCGGCGGGCCTGCGCATTCGCATCAATCTGGATCGCGCTACGGAAGAGATGTTTACCGGGTTGAAGAGCGAGGCAGACGCCGCGCCGGGGCCCGGCAAGGTGATGCTCCATCTCGAAAAGAAGGGCGAGTACGCGGTGATTCTGGAACCGGAGGGGATGAGCGTGGCTGCCGATCGGGGCTGGATGGAGCGCGTGGAAGAACTGATCGGGAAGGGAAGCGTGCAGGCGGTGGGATAGGCGCGGTGGTGGTTGTGTGTGGCGTGGGTCAGGAGACCCACGTTACAGCCGGCCTGGAGTCCGGCGCTACGAAAGGCTGGAGGCTGGCGCTGCGAGAGGGCTGGAGGCTGGCGCTAGAGATCGGAGCTTACAGAATGATGAGGCGTCTCTAGAAGCGGTAGTCGGGTTTGAGGGCGCACTGATAGACGATGGAGTTGGTATCTCGATTGGTGCGGTAGGTGCAGGTGGCCCATTCGAGATAAATATCAGGGCCGAGGGGAAAGAGCATGGGGGTCCCATCGACGGTGGCCTGGATGCTGACGCCTTCCTGCGAAGCCGGCAAGGTAAAGCTGATCTCGCGATCGAAGATGACCGGGTAAGATTCGCGCACGCTTGAGACGGAGCTGGTGCGGTAGACCTCGGCTTCCACCAGGAAGGTAGCGGTGTCGGACCAGTCAAGCGCCGATACCTGGATGACGCGCCCCCCGCGCTGGAAGCCGTGTGTGTCAATGCGTGTGAAGGGACACGGGCCGGCGATGCAGGAAGCGCGGACGTTGCGAAAGGTGTTGCCTGGGCCGGCATCCATTTTGACGGAGCCGGCGTGGGCCTTCCAGTTGCCGTCGGGCGAGCAGGGGCCCTGGTTGCGGCACGGCACATTGCCTTTGTTGACCACCTGGAAAGTGCGCGCCGCGCTGCCGATGTTCTGTTCGGAGCGGGAGTTTTCGGTGTAGCGAATACGGATATCGGAGACCACGTGTGCGGCTTTGCCGGGCGTGGGCTGGGACTCGCGCTCGAGAGGTTTCAGCTCGGCGACCATCAATTGCCGGGACGAGGAGCGGAACTGAAATTTAAGGTCCTGCCACATGGTGTGGTAGTCCGGCTGCGAGTAGGAGAGGGTGACGGTCTGGCCGGGCCAGATGGGCTCGGGAAAGGTGATGCGGAAGTAGCCGGAGGCGTCCGACGTGGCGCTTGCGGTGATGGCGCCCCGCCTCGCGGTCACCGTCACCCCGGCGATTGGCTCCCGATGCTCGGGATTTTTGTCGCTGCGGATCACCGCTCCCTGAAGGGTAGTAAGCCGCGGCCGCAGTTTGGGAAGCCGCACAACCAGCACGATCACCCCGGCGGCGATGGCAGCGGCGATCAGGGTCCACAGAACGATGTGCTTCCTAATCAAGGTCTCAGCGCCTACAATTTCGATGATGCCTCTGCTGGCTGGTGTTGCAGTCCAGCAGGGTAGAACCTGAGCTTGCCGCCGCGCATCTAAATCGGCGTCATTCGTGTGCGAATCATCCGGCAGCGCGCTGCCCGGTGGAGGACAAGCGAGCCGAACGATGAAACGGCTGCACTTAGAAAATATCGTTGCTGCACGCCGGTACGCAAATGGGCGGCGCAATTTTTTGCGTCAGATGGGGACATTGTCGCTGGGCCTACCCCTGGCGCGGGTGCCTGGGCTGGCGGCCATGAATCTGCCTCCGGGCGAGCTGACCGCGGCTGGTCCGCAGCCGGCGCCTCCGCCGCAGCCCAGCTCATTGACGCCCGCGGACGATGCTTTTCTCAACGATCTGGAGCACGCCTGCTTTCAGTTTTTCTGGGAGCAGGCCAATCCCAAAACTGGCCTGACCCGCGACCGCTGCAACGCAACCATCAGTGACAACAGCAGCAACATTGTGGCCAGTATCGCCTCGACGGGCTTTGGCCTGACGGCCATTTGCATCGGCGAGAAGCGAGGTTTCGTCTCCTATGAAGACGCGCGAGTGCGCGTGTTGGAGTGCCTTTCGTTTCTGTGGCACAAGCTGCCCACGCACCGCGGATTCTACTTTCATTTCGCCAACATGAATACCGGGGAGCGGGTCTACGACTCCGAGGTGTCCTCGGTGGATACGGCGCTGCTGCTGTGCGGCGTGCTGATGTGCAGACAGCACTTCCGCCGCGACCGCAACATCTATCAATTGGCCCATGCCATCTTCGACCGGGTGGATTGGACCTGGCTCTCGGAGGACACCGCCCTGCTCTCGCACGGTTGGACGCCGGAGCTGGGCTTTATTCCCTCGCGCTGGGATTATTACAGCGAACTGATGATGATGTACCTGCTGGGCATGGGCTCGCAATCGCATCCCTTGAAGAGCGATGCCTGGTTTGCCTGGAAGCGCACGATCTTCGCGTATGACGGACTGAAGTATATCGGTTCCTTTGCGCCCCTATTCGTCCATCAGTATTCGCAGGCATGGTTTGACTTCCGCAACAAGCGCGACCAGTACGCCGACTATTTTCTGAACTCAGTGATCGCGACCGAAGCCCACCGGCTCTTCTGTGTCTCTCTGAATGAGATGTTTCCGGATTACAGCAATGCGCTGTGGGGCATCACCGCGTCGGATTCGGAGCATGGCTATGTGGCGTGGGGCGGCCCCCCGGCAACCGGCCCGATTGACGGAACGGTGGTGCCCTGCGCGGCGGGCGGCTCGATCCCGTTCCTGCCGGCGGAGACCATGCGGGTGCTGCACACTATTCACGATCACTATCCGAAGGCGTGGTGCCGCTACGGGTTTGTGGACGCCTTCAACCCGCTCACGAACTGGTACGACACGGACGTGATCGGCATCGATGTCGGCATCACCATGCTGATGGCCGAGAATGCGCGCACGGGATTTGTATGGGAGACCTTCATGAAGAATCCCGAGGCGCAGCGGGGCATGCAGATCGCCGGTTTCAAGCCCTACAAATCGCCTTACGCGCTCGGCTGACTTGGCGCGCCCGCGATACCCCTGTGGCGGATCGACCTGAAAACAACGCACCGTTGTTGGGGTGCATCGCATGAACAGGCAAGTGCAGTTGTATGCGCAAAAGAGAGCGGAGCCAGAGTTGCAGGGCCTGGAACGCAGCTTTGGAGATGCCAAGTCGCAGAAACATTAGGACTTTGATGTTGACGGGAGCGATGGCGATTCGATAGGTTGGGA
>DAIDLI010000165.1 GCA_027449545.1 Acidobacteriaceae bacterium
AGCGCTCAGGAAATGCGTCTTTTTTTTACAATTGTTTGATTTCAAACGATTTGCTCCCAGCCGCTTTGCTATATGTATGAAAACAAAGGACGTCACTTATAGATGTTTGAAAACAAGTCATTTATGATCTCGCGCTACCGCTCCTTCCTGTTCTGAGTCCCTGCTGGTCTGAGTATGCGTGGCGAGGCGGAAATTTCTCGCAACGCCGTGCGGGGCGCCTGGGGGTTCCCGTCGGTCACCAGGCGAGCAGCTTCTCGCCGGATTCGGAGGACAGAAAGGTGACGGGGGCGGGCGGCTCCTGGGCTGGGACGCCGAAGACCTGGATCGATTCGGGGCCGGTTTCGCGGGCACTGGAGAGGGCCTTTTCGGCTTCGCGCAGCACCACCACCGGCGAGCGGCCCTGGCTGGAGGAGATGCCGAAGCAGGCGGAGAGGCGGACCAGCTCGCCATCGATCCGGAAGGGCTGGGCGAAGACCTCGAGGCGCAGCCGCTCGGCGAGGGTCTGGGCATTGGCGGGCG
Source organism: Acidobacteriaceae bacterium (assembly GCA_027449545.1). Taxonomy (GTDB): domain Bacteria; phylum Acidobacteriota; class Terriglobia; order Terriglobales; family Acidobacteriaceae; genus Telmatobacter. The sequence continues at coordinate 520 of DAIDLI010000165.1, forward strand.
AGCAGCCGGGCAGCGCCACCAGGAACTCATCCTTGCCGGGGCGGCCGAGGATGTCGTAGGTGCGCAGCAGGCGGACGGTACGGCGCGCCACCTGGCACAGCAGCACATCGCAGGCGTCCGCGCCGAGCCGCGCGTTCCAGTGGCCGAAGTCGTCCAGGTCAAAGAGCAGCAGCGAGAGGCAGCCGCTCATCCGCTGCACCCGATCGGTCTCGCGAAAGAGCGCGGAGAGCATGGCCTCGCGGTTGTAGACACCGGTGAGGCGGTCGAACTGCGCGTTGCGATTGGCAGCCTCGCGGAGGTCCTCCAGTTCGCACAGGGTGCGCCGCGCCTGGAGAAGCAGGTGGATGCGGAGCTGCCAGTAGGCGACCTCGGCCTGGCGCAGGAGAACGTCGTCCAGAACTCCGGTGGCGATGTAATCGGAGGCTGCGGGGCTGACGGAATCGGCGATCAGGGCAATTGCCGGGCGGGCTGGGTACTCCTCGGCGCGCGCCTGGGCAAGAAAGCGGCCGAGTTCCAGGCCGGGGAGCGCTTCATCCACCAGGACGAGGTGCGGAGGGTGCGGAGCCATCAGTCCATCGAGGGCTGCGTGAGACGCAAGCACGATGCGCGGGCGCAGGTCGGCGGCCAGAAATGCCGGTTCGAGCCGAGCCAGCAGATCCGGCTGATCGCAGGCCAGGAGGAGGTTGGGTGCCGGGTTGTGCTCACCGCTCATGCTCCGTGCATCGGCGCAGATGAGAAAAACTTAAGGCCGAAGATGAGCGAATCGTAATGACTTTTGGGGAAAAAGAAGGCGCCCCATCCTTCGCGCGGGGAAACTGCGCGAAGGATGGGGCGCGGGATGGTGAGCTCCCAAGTCCGTGAGGGGAGCTAGTCGACGAAGTCGATCTTGGGCTCGTTGGGGATGATGCCCCGCTCGTGGCCCACCTCGAGCAGCTTGCGGATGGCTTCGCGGCCGTCCTTGCCGTAGTCGAGGGTACGGTCGTTGACGTACATGCTGACGAAGCGGCTGGCCAGGTTGGTGTCGAGGTCGCGGGCGAACTGCATGGCGTACTCGAGGGCCTGCTCGCGATGGTCGAGGGCGTGGCGGATGGAGTCGCGCAGAGCTTTGGAGATGACGTGGTGGGCCTCGGCGCCGAGGGAGCGGCGGATGGCGTTGCCGCCCAGGGGCAGCACATGGCCGGTGGTCTCCTGCCACGAGACGCCCAGGTCGATGACCTTGTGCAGGCCGCTGGAGCCGTAGGTGAGCTGGCCCTCGTGGATAATGAGGCCTGCATCGTACTTGCCGGCCAGAATCTCGGGAATGATCTTGTCGAACGGGACGACGGTGGTCTCAATCTTGGGATTGAAGATCTTGAGCGCCAGGTAAGCGGTGGTCAGCGTGCCAGGTACGGCCACCCGGATGCGATTGAGGTCGTCGGTGGTGAACTTCTGGCGGGAGACGACCATGGGCCCGTAGCCCTCGCCCACGCTGCCGCCACAGCCCATGAGCGTGTACCGATCCTGGAGGTAGGGGTAGGCATGGAAGCTGATGGCGGTCACGTCGTAGAAGGCTTCATCCATGGCACGGCGGTTCAGCGTCTCGATGTCGCAGAGGGTGTGCGTGAACTTGTAGCCGGGGACCCTGACCTTGTTGGTGGCCAGCCCGTAGAACATAAAGGCGTCATCCGAGTCAGGGCTGTGGGCGATGGTGATCTCAGTGACGGGATTGGAAACAGTGCTTTCAGATCGGGGAGTACTCACAGCAACACAATTCCTTTCAACGACAAACAGCTATTTGCTCTGGAGAAGCTCAACAGGCCGGCGGCGCAGGCGCACCCAGCCGCAGGCCAGACCGGCGGCGGCCGCGACTTTCAGTGCGTCTCCGGGCAGGAAGGGCAGCACCGCCAGCTCAGCGGCGGGGCGGGCCAGGAAGTGGGTGAGGGCGGCGAGCCAGAGGGCTCCGCAGGCCAGGATGGCGAGGTCGCCGGCAGCGGCGGCGAGCAACGCTCCGGAGAAACCGCGGCCGGTGCGACGCCAGATCCAGGAGATGAGGGCGGCGGCCAGCGGATAAGCCAGCAGGTATCCGCCGGTGGGGCCGAGCAGATGAGCGACGCCCAGGGGCGCAACCGCGCTGGGGGCAAAGACGGGCAGACCCATAGCGCCTTCCGCCAGATAGGCGACGAAGGTCAGGGCCGCGAGCTGAGGCGTGAGCACCAGGCCGAGGAGCAGCACGGCGAAGGGCTCCAAGGTGAGCGGAACGGGCGTAAACCACAGCGGAACAGCCACATGCGCGGTGACGGCCGCAAGTACCGTACCGGCAAGAACCACGGCTGCGGGCCGGGCAAAAGGGATCGAGCGATCGGCCAGGGAGAGGCGGGACTCTGAGAGCGTAGGCAGCATAAGTCTCCTTCAGGGTTCCAGGTCGTGCTCCTGGGGGTGTTCGAGAGGCAACGGCTCGCTCCGCTGTTTGGCGTGATGAACCCAGATATGGCGCGCGACACCCGCGGCCGCCAACAGCAGCGCCACGAGCGAAACGAGCATAGAAAGCATCAGCCAGCGCATACGGGGCGAACCACCCAAGAATATCAGAATGGCGGGTTTTGAACGGCCGTTTCCCGGTACGCCTCGATCCGGGCCGGGAGCGGCTGCGCCCGCGGGGGAGCCGGCGCAAATCCGGTTTGCATCGAACCGGAGGGGTGGCGCATCTGGGACTTAGCCAGCCATGCGACTTGATGCGTGCCCCGGCTCCGAGGATCCCATGTCTTCGTCCCGTCAGCCCTCACTGTTTCTGCCGCATGGCGGCGGCCCGTGCTTCTTTATGGAATGGACCTGGGGGCCCCTCGATACCTGGAAGCGACTGGAGCGGTTTTTGGCGGGCTTGGCGGCGACGCTGCCCGCGACTCCCCGGGCGATGATCGTGATCAGCGGCCACTGGGAAGAGCATGCGTTTACCACCGGGGCGGCGGCGGCGCCGGAGCTGATCTACGATTACACGGGGTTTCCGGCGCATACCTATCAGCTCACCTGGCCGGCTCCGGGCGATCCTTCGCTGGCGGCGCGGGTCTGCGAGTTGCTGCGGCAGGCGGGCCTGCCCTGCGCCGTGGATCCGGAGCGGGGCTACGACCACGGGATCTTTGTGCCGCTGAAAGTGGCCTTTCCGGAGGCGCAGGTTCCGGTGGTGCCGCTCTCAATGGATATGAGCCTGGACCCGGCACTGCACCTGGCCGCTGGGCGGGTGCTGGCGCCGCTGCGCGACGAGGGCGTGCTGATCGTGGGCAGCGGCATGAGCTTCCACAACCTGCGCTCCTATCTGCGGCACGATACGGTGGAGCGGGCGCGGGGCTTTGACGCCTGGCTTACCGAGGCGGTGGAGCTGCCGGCCCCGGAGCGGTCGCGGCGGCTGGCGGCGTGGCGCTCGGCGCCCTTCGCGGCCTTCGCCCATCCGCGCGAGGAGCACCTGATTCCGCTGATGGTGGCTTCCGGAGCCGGCGGGGATGGGCCGGGGCGGCGTGTCTTCAGCGATGAGCCGATGGGCGCGGCGATCAGCGCCTTTCGATTCGAGGGATAGCGGGAAGACACAGCAAGGATGGAGCGAGGGAAGCCCCCGGCAATTTTCAGTGGCGGAAGAACAGCAACAGCAGCAGCAGAATGGCGACAGGAATCAGCGCGAGAGCCGAATACTGCGCAATCTTGCGCGGCAGGTACCTCCTGCGGATCTGCCAATCGCGCAGTTCCGGCCGCTGAGCGACGGGGACGGCGTCCAGGTGCTGCAAGTCGCGGGCAAAGTCGCCGGCGCTGGCATAGCGCTTCCTGGGGTCGCGCTCCAGGGCGCGATAGAGAACCTCCTGCAACTGGGGTGATAGCGCCGGATTCGCGACCGTCGGGGGCACGGGGTGGTTCAGCAGCCGGTCGTGGATGATCTCGACACGATTGTTGCCTCGAAAGGGCACCGTGCCGGTCAGCATCTCGTAGAGGATGACACCCAGCGAGTACAGGTCAGTGCGGGTGTCGCCGCGCTTGTTCTTTGCCCTCTCCGGAGAAATGTAGTGGGGGGTGCCGAGCGCAGGAGCCAACCCCAGACCGAGCCTGCCGGCGGAGGCGTCGGAGGCGATGCCAAAGTCGATCAGCTTGATGTCGCTGTCGCCGTGCACAAAGATGTTCTCCGGCTTAAGATCGCGGTGCACGATCCCCTGGCCGTGGATGTAGGCGAGCGCATCCAGCAGCGCGAGGGCGATGCGCAGCGCGCGATCCTGGGGAAGAGCGCCCTCGTTGAGAATCTCGCGCAGCAGCCGGCCCTCGCACCACTCCATCACCATGTAAACGCGCGAACGCTGCTCATCGCCGAATACGCGCATGACGCCGGGATGCCGCAGCTTTTGACCGATCGCCGCCTCGCGCTGAAAACGGTCGAAGAGCACGGGGTCGGCTTCAATATCGGGATGAGGAACCTTGATGGCGAGCACGCGCCCGTCGCGCGTGTCGCTGGCGCGGTAGATGGTGGCCATGCCGCTGCGCGCCACCTGCTCCTCGATACGATACGCATCCAGTTGCTCGCCAGGCTGCAGGGCGTCGAAATAGCCCATCTGTTGCCAAGCTCCTCTCGAAGGCTGCTTCTCTCGAAGGCTGCTTCTACTGTAGCGGGAAATGGGAGGGGTGGGCGGCGCAAGGATCACGCGGAGGCCGGGTACTGGCGGCCGCGGTACGAAGCGGCCACTTCGACGGAGCGGACCTGAATGACCTGAGCCGTGGTGTTGTCGCGGCCGTCGCGGGCAACGGCCCGCGCCACCAGTTCTTCGGCAACGACATCCGCATGCTTCCTCTTTTGCGAGACGATCTCCACGATCTCGTTCTCCGGCATCTCGTCATGCAGCCCATCGGTGCAGAGCACCAGCACGTCGCCGGCCAGGAGGGTGGTCGAGGCGGTGTCGGGCTTGACGAACAGCTCTGGCCCCAGGCATTTGGTCAAGGCATGCTGCGTGGCGGGCTCGGGGCCGTCCCCGGCGGTGCGAAGCCCAAGCCTGCGCCAGCCGGCGGGCTTGTGGTCGCGTGTCAGGTGACGCAACTGTCCGTTGCGCACCAGGTAGCATCGGGAATCGCCGAGATGCGAGACGACCGCTTCGTTGTAGCGCAGCGCGCAGGCTACCAGCGTGGTGGCCATGCCGCTGCCCCGGTATTCGGGCTGCAGCCGGCAGTCGTGGACGGCGGAATTGGCGTGCTGCAACAGCCGGGGCAGAAGCGCGGTCAGCAGGGTGCCTTCCTGGCATTCCGCAAACTCGCGCGTGAGCACCGCGATGGCAGTCGCGGCCGCGACTTCTCCGCGATCCGACCCGCCCACGCCGTCGGCCACCGCAAAGAGATAGCCCCGGGAGCGGGCCTCGTGCCTGGAGCCGGGAACAAAGCATCCGGTGGCATCTTCGTTGTTGGCGCGCACCTTGCCGGGATCGCTGGCCAGACCGAAGACAAGTTCCAGCATTCAACCCACCGTTCCTGACCGCGCGATCGCGCCGTCTGTGCAGCGGAAAGACCTGCGCGTGGTTCCCTTGGCCGCTGCCAGGAGAACCACGCGCGCGGAGTGCGCTTGCCTACTGCTGGGCGATCGCACGACTGTCGACCAGGATGGCCTTGCCCTTCTTTTTCGAGGTGCTGAGGAAGTAGAAGGCTCCATAGCCGCCCCAGAGTGCGGAGATTGCCAGCGCCAGCAGCGGCTCCTTGGAGGTGCCGTACCCCAGGAAAGGACCGATGACGTAGAAGGCCATGCAGGTCAGGTTGGCGACCAGCCCGAACGCGGGGATCAGCAAGTGCCGCACCACACTGTAGTCGGGGCGGTTGTGGAAGGCCACGATGCACAGGAAGCAGCTCAGCGCGTAGAGAATAAAGGTGCCGAAGTTGGAGGTGAGCGTGATGGTGAGAAGCGAGTTCGGCATGGCTGCCAGCACCGCATGGGAGGGGTAGCCAAAGCTGGAGAACAGCCCGTGAGGCAGCGCCGCGATGGTGGCGTCGGTCGGCGCGCTGCCGTCGGCGAAGACAAACGTCACCGCCAGCGATCCCAGCACCGCTGAAATCACCGCCAGGGTCCAGATGGCCCGGCGCGGCGTCAGCGATTTGGCGTGCAGCATGCCGAAATGCTCGGGCGCTTCGTCGTCCTTGCCCATGGCGTAGGTCACGCGCGCGCCGGTGTTCATGCAGCTCAGCGTGGTTCCAATGAGAGCCAGGAACACGGTAAGCGCCTCGGCCAGCATGAAGTACTTGCCGCGGCCCTGACCGAGCAGGGCGTCGCCGACCATGATCATCATGTCGCCGATGGGGGCGGCGGAGCCGGCCGCACTTTGCATCGTGTACCCCGAGTTGAGGAAGTAGTTGGCCGCAAAATACTCGATCAGATAACAGACCAGCCCCTGGATCAGCAGGGAGGCAATCACCGCGATGGGGATATGCTTGGACGGATTTCTGGCCTCGCCTCCCATCGAGGTGACGGACTCAAAGCCCACCAGGATGAGAATTGCCACAGTCGCCTGGATGAAGACCCAGCTAAACCGGTGTGGGGTGATCACGGAAGCCGCTTTGGGGTGGGTGAGGAAGTTGCCGCTGGCGTCCTTCTCCGGATAGGAGACCACATAGGGTACCGGCTTGCCGGCGGAGTCGAGCAGCGGCAGCGGGGTGCCCGCCGCGTTCCGGATCACCGTTCCATCGGGCTTGGTGGCGAACTGGTAGGAGTAGGTCGAGAGCGTCTGCGGATCATACTGGAGGCCTGTCGATCCGGTAGGGTGGTTGGCGCGATATCCCAGCGCCAGCACGCTGAACACGATCAGCGCGGAGATCTGCACCACGTTGATCGCGATGTTGACACCGGTGGACGCGCCGGTGCCCTTCTGCGCGATCCACGCCACGAAGAAGGAGAACAGGATCGCCACCAGGGCCATGAACACCGGTCCGGGATTGGAGCCACTGAGGAAGTTGGGATAGAGGAAACCGACGACATAGCCGACGAAGATGCCGGTGGTCGCTACCATCACAGCCGGGTAGACCCAGTAGTAGAGGTGAGAGCCCCAGCCCACGATGAACTTGGCGATGCGCGCGTACTTAAACGCGCCGGGCTTCGAAAGCATAGCCTGCTCGGCGTAGTAGTAGCTCGAACCGGTGCCGGGATAGAGCTTGGAGATCTCGGCATAGGCGACGGCGGTGGCCAGGCACAGCAACAGCGCCACCAGGATGCCCCACCACATGTCGGGCGCCGTAGTGGGAGTGCCGGTGGTGGCTTGCAGGTAGAAGGTGAGCCAAAGGAACGCGCCGGGGGCAATCAGCGCCATGGCGTTGCTGGTGAGGCCCGTGAGGCCCAGCGTCGCTTGCATCTGCGGTGCTTTCGATTCTGGCATTCAGCATTCTCCTGTGGATGGGGTGCGGTCGATGTTGTTCTCGAATGCTAGGGCGGCGGGCATAAGGATCCGATGAAGAAGCTCGGTTCTTCCGGGCTGCGCCTCCGGCCCTGAGGGGCGGCCGGGAGCGGCCGCGACAGCGGTTTCCCGTTCTGCTGGAACGGCTTCCGCGGGGCAGCGGGGCCTTTGGGAAAGGCTGCCGATCCGCGCGCGGTGCAGGGTTCTGCCCGGTTTGTTAGTGTGGACCCATGCCGTATTCCGCTTCTTCCTCGCCAGCCGCACTTGATCTCGAATCCCTTGCAACCGATGTGGTCGCGCAGGCCATGAAGGCCGGAGCCAGCGATGCCGAGGCGGTGATCCGCGAGGGCGACGAGTTCAGCGTGAACGTGCGCATGGGCGAGGTGGAGACGCTGAAGGAGTCGGGCTCGCGGGGGATGGGGCTGCGCGTGTTTCTGGGCAAGGCCGGCACGGCCGGACTGCGTTCCGCTTCCACATCAACCAGCGATCTTACGCCCGACGGCATCCGCCAGCTTGTGGAGAGCGCGCTGGCGCTGGCGCAGGTCACCGAAGAGGATCCCTTCACCGGGCTCGCCGAGAGAGAGGAGTTCGGAACGGCGGAGGGCGATCTGCACCTGTATTACGACGACGTGTACTCGCTGCCGGGGCCGGAGCGGATCGAGTGGGCCAGGCGCGCGGAGGCAGCGGCGCTGGCGGCAGACAAGCGCATCACCAACTCCGATGGCGGCAGCTTCGATGCGGCGACCGGGCGCAAGGTGCTGGCCAACTCGCGGGGGTTCCTGGGCAGCTACCGCACCAGCTACGCGGGCGTGGCTGCCGCTCCGCTGGCGATGGATGAGAACGGGCAGATGCAGCGCGATGCCTGGTGGTCGGGGGCGCGCAGCTTTGCGCTGCTGGAAAGCCCCGAGGCCGTGGGAGCGGAGGCGGCGCGGCGCACGCTGCGGCGGCTCGGGGCCCGGCGCGTACCCACTCAGCGCGTGCCCATCGTCTTTGCGCCGGAGACGGCGCGGACGCTGATCGGCTCCATCTTCGAGGCGGCCAGCGGCGACGCCATCTGGCGCGGGGCCTCGTACCTCGCCGGGAAGCTGGGCGCGGCCATCGCCGACTCGTCGGTCACGATTGTGGACGACAACCTGATGGTGCTGCCGAACGGCGCGGGCGGATTCGGAACGTCTCCTTTCGACGGCGAGGGACTGCCCTCGCGGCGGACGGTAGTGGTCGAGAAGGGCGTGCTGCGCAATTACCTGCTGAACACCTACACGGCGCGCAAGCTGGGCATGAAGTCCACGCATAACGCCTCGCGCGGATTGGCTGGCGCGCCGGGAGTGGGCGCGGGAAACCTTTATCTGGAACCAGGCACGCAGACGCCGGAGGAGATCCTGAGCGGCGTGACGGCGGGGCTGTACGTGACCAGCCTGATGGGCTTCGGAGTGAATACTGTGACCGGCGACTACTCCCGCGGCGCAACCGGGCTGTGGATCGAGAACGGGCAGCTTACGCATGCGGTGGAAGAGGTGACGATCGCGGGAAACCTGGGCGAGATGCTGCGCAACGTGGCGGCCATCGGCAACGACCTGGTGTTTCGCAGCGCCGTGGCCTGCCCCACCCTGCGCATCGACGGCATGACGATTGCCGGGGAGTGAGGGCAGCGAGTCGGCAGGCTGGCCAGTCCGCAAGTCAGCGGAATCGAGGCGGGCGAGGAGCTGAGCTCTCCCCGATCCTCAAAAGCAGGGGATCTGGGGCACTGGCGCGTGGGCAAGGCGGAGCGGGAGCAGATGATGAACTGGAATACGGCTGTATCCCTGACCGACCAGATCCCGTTTGATCCTGCGGATGCGAAGGCTGCGCTGGGGCAGCTTCCGCGGGCCGATGCGGTGTTTGCGCTGTATGGCGCCGACGCGCATGCGGAGCCGTACATTGGCCGGACGCCGAATCTGCGGGCGCGGCTGGAGCGGCTGCTCCAGCCTTCGGAGAGGCATCCGCGGCGGCTGCAATTGGCGGGCCGGGTGCGGCGCATCGCCTGGCGGCTCACCGGGTCGGAGTTCGAGTCGCTGCTCGCGCAGTTCTGTCTGCTGGAAGAGACCTACGGGGCAAAGGCCCTGGAGCGCATGCACCTGCGCATGCCGGCGTTCGTGCGCTTCCTGGGCGGAAATCCTTATCCGCGGGTGGTGGTCACCAACCGGCCGAGCCAGCGCGAAGCCGATTGGGCCTACGGGCCGTTCCCCTCGCGTGCGGCGGCGGAGCGGTTCTGCGAAGAGATGCTGAAGCTCTTTCTGCTGCGGCGCTGCACCGACGATCTGCAACCCGACCCGAGCCATCCAGGCTGCGTCTACTCCGAGATGAAGATGTGCCTGGCGCCCTGCTACCAGGGGTGCAGCGACGCGCGTTATGCCGAGGAGTCGGAGGAGGTTCAGAAGTTCCTGGCCACGCGCGGCGAGAGCCGCCTCGTCACGCTGCGGGCGCAGCGCGATGAGGCCTCGGCCAATCTTGAATTCGAGAACGCCGCCGCGCTGCATGCGCAGGTGAAGAAGGTGGAGGCAGTGCGGGCCCTGGCGGCAGAGCTGGTGCGGCCGCTGAGCCAGTTGCGAGCCGTGATTTTGCAGGCCTCGGCCCAGCCGGATGAGATTGCGGTTTTTCTGTTCGAGGGTGGACGGCTGGGCGGGCCGGTCCCCTTTTCCACCCTTGGCATGCGCATCCAGAACGAGCAGTCGGGCTCGACTTCGCTGTTCGCGCAGCCGATGGCGGTGGAAGCCGTGCCGGAGGCGGGGTATGAGGGAACGAGGGAACCAGGGAACGAGGGAACGAAGGAACAGGGAACAGGGGAACAGGGGAACAAGGGAACGGGGGAACGAGGGAGGCAGAAAGCCGAAGCTGCGTTGCCACGGGGAATACTGGAGGCGCGGTTCGAGGAGGTTCTAGCCCGGCTTAGGGCGGACGCCACGCCGCCGAACGGAACCGAGCGGCAGGGCCACCTGGCGCTGCTGAAGCGGTGGTATTACCGGCCCGAGGCGCGGCGGGCCGGCGAGATCTTTTTCCCGGACGCGGAGGGACAGTGGCCGGTGAAGGGGATTCTGCGGGGAATCGGCCGTGTGGCTGCCAAGGGGCTGGTTGCCGCATCCCACCCCTGATCTTTTCGGGCGTCGGAAGCGCTCCATGTGATGCAGATCACGCGCTTAGATGCCTCGCGTCACTGTGCATCGTATTCTGCCGGTGATTTACTCAGGCGCAGAATTCCGAACCGATGTGCAGTTCATACCATTGCCGGTGGCTGCCGGCCGTGGTCCTGGTTGCTGTCTTTCCGGC
>DAIDLI010000166.1 GCA_027449545.1 Acidobacteriaceae bacterium
CGAATCGACTTCAACGGCCAGGATGTTCTTCTCTTCCAGCAGATGCGTGATCTCGTACTGGAAAGGGAGATAGCCGCCGAGGTGGGTGGGCAGTGTATGCCCGTTGAGGGTAGGGGTGGCGCCTACCATCACTCCGTCAAACTCGAGGAAGATGCGAAGTCCCGCCCAATCGCGAGGGACAGAGAAATGCTTCCGGTAGGTCCAGACCCGTTCCCACGAGGAGGGCAGCCATTTCTGCCAGGAAAGGCTGGTCACGCAGTGGGGCAGCGAGACGGGCGCGAAGGCAGAATCATCGTAGGCAGGCGTGGCATCGCCGGGCTTGGATTCGCCTCCAAAGAGCCAATCCTGATCGAAGGGCAAGATCCTGGTGGCCGCGCCGGCAGCGCCTTTGTTCAGACCGAAGGCGGTAGCCTGACCGAGAACCGGGATCAATGCAGCACCGAGTCCGGCGCTTGCGGAGTTGCGGAGGAAGCCGCGGCGGGAGAGGCTCTTTTCACCGCGCGAGCGCGGCTCTGTCTGTTCACTCATTGTGCTTTTCCCTTGATTGGCCTGTTCCCAAAGAGCAGGCGGCTCATCGCCTGTCGCAGAAGGAAACGAAGCATTGCCGCTCAGGCTAGAAGAATCGATTGCAATCTGTCAAGGAAGGTGAGGGATCTCCTGGAGAACCTGAGAGCGGACGAGCTGTACCCCGATGTACTTTAGAGGTAAAAGGAAGGCGCTACTTTGCCCACTGAGGAACGAACTTCCCTTCCTGATCCAGTTTCTCCAGCATCTCCCGGGCTCCGACCACATGGGCACGGGCCTGGCGCTCGGCTTCTTCCGGAAAATTGTGTTCGATGGCGTCCACGATGCGCAGGTGTTCCGCGTGGATCATCGAGGGCTCGCGGTAAGCGCGCACCGTCATTCCCAAGGGCCGGTAGGTCTGGGAGAGCCGCTTCAGGGTGCTGTTGCGGGCCATTTCGATGATGCGCAGATGGAAGCGGCGGTCCACTGTGGCGGTTTCCGCGTCGTCATTCTCGGCGAGCTTCAGGATCTGGTCGGCCATGGCCCGCAGCTCAGCGATGTCGGCGCGGCCGGCGTTCTGACAAGCCAGGCGAGCCGCCAACCCCTCGAGCACCTCGCGCAACATGTAAGCCTCGCAGATCCTGTTGACATCGAGTTTTTCAACGAAGACGCCGAGGTGGTCGATGGATTCGACCAGGCCGAGCCATTGCAGTTCGAGGAGCGATTCACGCACCGTGCCCTGGGCGACGCCGAGCTCGCGGGCCAGGCTCTGTTGGGAAAGCCGTTCGCCTGCTTTGGTTTCGCCAGAGAGGATTCTGCGCTCGAGCTCCTGTCGTATTTCGTGCCGCGCAACCATTCTGGTGGCACTGCCTCTTGCCATTGCTTTTGTCTCCGTGGGATCAATCTAGCATAGTTTGGAACAATTGGTTGCGAAAGTTCACCTGTAATCGATCGCAAACGATTGACGACTCCGCGGTGCCGCAGCTATATTCGAAACACTTGTCTGTGCCGTTCGCATCCGCGACAACGAGGGTTTTTCGCACTGGATATTTTCAGACAGGAATGGGAGATTGGAATGTCGATTAAGCTTTCCCCGGGCAAAATTGCCGGTCTCAAGGCGGTAGCCAACGAAAAGGGCGTGATTGCTGCCGCTGCTCTCGATCAGCGGGATTTGTTGAAGCGAATGATCGCCAAGGTGAGAGGCGGGGAAGTGGCTGACGCGGAGGTCGTGGAGTTCAAGAAGGTCGTGGCCAATGCGCTGACCCGAAACGCGTCTTCGATCCTGCTGGATGTGGAATACGGCCTGCCGGCCTCGAAGTCGATCAACGGTAAGGGTCTGCTTCTGGCCTACGAAAAATCCGGGTACGATGTGCGGGGGCCGGAAAAGCTTCCTACGTTGACGGACGGATGGTCGGTGCAGAGGCTCAAGGAAGCCGGTGCGGATTGCGTCAAGATCCTGTTGTTTTACACCCCGTTTGAGCGGGCGATCTTCAACGACATCAAGAAGGCGTGGGTGGAGCGGATCGGCGCCGAGTGTCGCGCCCTCGACATGCCCCTCTTTCTGGAACTGCTTGCCTACGATCCCCATGGGGCGGATGAGTCGGGTCTGGAGTACGCGAAGCAGAAGCCGGAGATCGTTCGTCATTTCATGGAGGAGTTCAGCAAGGAGCGCTACGGGGCCGACGTGCTGAAGCTGGAATCACCGGTGCAGATGGCGTACGTGGAAGGCACCCGGGCCTATAAGGGGGTGGGTGCCTACAGCCGCGGCGAAGCGATGGAGATTTTCCGATCTACCGCTTCCTGCACAGACAAGCCAATCGTGTATCTTTCGGCGGGAGTGAGCCATGAAGGGTTCATTGAAATGCTGGAACTGGCGCTGGAGAGCGGCGTCAAGTTTCATGGCGTGCTGGGCGGACGCGCGAACTGGCAGGACGGCATTCCAGCATTTGTGAAAGGAGGATCGAAGGCCCTTCAGCAATGGCTGGAGACGACCGGCGCGAAGAATGTGCAGATGGTCAACCAGGTGCTGAGTTCTGCTGCGCCCTGGCATTCGGCCCGCAGCATGCAGGCCTGAGGCAACAGCCCACGAGCCAGCTTAGCGCGCCGCGTTGTGCGGCTCGTGGGGTCTTCATTCTGAACGTGCTTCATCCCCGGTGAGCCATGCTGAACCTCGACCAGAAGGTCAAAAATGACGAAGCTGCGCGGGCCCTGGGGTTCACGTGGCGGCGCTGGCTGGTTCTCGCTCTGCTGCTGGCCATCACCACCATCAACTTCGTCGATCGCCAGACCCTGTCGGTGCTTGCTCCGGTGCTGCGAGCCGCATTTCACCTGAGCAACGAACAATATGGCCGGATTGTTGCAGCGCTGCAGTTTGGCATGATGTCAGGCGAGTTCCCGATGGGCGCTCTGATGGATCGCTGGGGAGCGCGCCTGGGCCTTTGCTTTGCGGTGCTGTGGTGGTCGGCCGCGACAGGCACGCAGGTGGTCACGAACTCCGGGGTCAAGTTCGGGGTTGTACGCTACTGGATGGGAACGGGAGAATGTGGCAACTACTCCGGCGGCATGAAGACCGTCATGCAGGTCTTTCCGGAGCAGGAGCGCACGCTGGCCATCGGCATTTTTAACAGCGGCAGCATGATCGGCGCGACGATTGCTCCTCCGATCATTGTTTTTCTGCTGCAGCGCTACGGATTTCATGCAGCGTTCCTCGTGCCCGCGATCGCTGGCCTTATCTGGGTGCCGATGTGGTGGTTTGGTCGAGGCAAGGAACGGTTCTCCCCCTCGGCACGCGCAAACATCTTCTCCTCCGATTCCGTGAAGACGCTTCTGAGCGAGCGCCGCACCTGGGCGGTCATGCTCTGCCGCTTCTTCATCGGTCCGGTGATTCAGTTTTACTGGTACTGGATTCCGAATTACCTGTTCAGCGTGCGCCACATGTCGATGGTGAGAATCGGGCTGGTGGCATGGCTTCCGTTCCTGCTGGGGACAGTTGGCGGGGTGGCGGGCGGTTTCGCTGCCAATCTTCTGCAACGCAGAGGGGTTTCCACTCTCAACGTACGGCGCATCACGATGTATGGCAGCAGCATTGCGTGCCTTACCAGTCTGCTGGTTCCGGAGATGAAGGGAATCGCGTCCGCACTGGCGATGATTGGAGCGGCGATCCTGGCCGACAATTTCCTTTCGGCCAACATGTACGGGGCAATCACTGACCTGTTTCCGGATCGGCGGGTGGGGCGGGTCACCGGGCTTACCGGCGTTGCCGGTGGGTTCAGCGGGCTTCTGTTCCCGTTATTGACCGGCTTCCTGGTGGACCGACTCTCCTACAAGCCCGTCTTTTTGCTGATCGGCGTGATGCCCTTGTTGGGCACCCTCGCCTTGTTTCTGCTGGCCAACAATTACAACCGCGAGGCCCCGGCCTCCATCCCGAACTTCGCACCTGAGCACGGCGAGTTCTGAGGAGGCCTGGAGTCGGGCCGGGGATCACTCGTTGGGGCTGTGTTGTTCAGCAAAGCCGCTGTAGGAACTGAGTTTCGGATTGACAATCGATCACAAACGATTATATGGTGAATCTCACGAACAGAATGGGCCGAACGATGGAATCTGCCAACCTCATGGTCGTCCAGGGCGGTGGCCCTACCGCGGTGCTGAATACCAGCCTGGCCGGCATTCTGGATGAGGCGAGCGGAAAGTTCGGCAGAATTTTAGGTTCCCGGTACGGCATTCGTGGAGTGATCGAGAACTCCGTCGCCGACCTCAGCCATCCGACGCCGGCATTGCTGGAACTCTTGCGCAACAGTCCCGGAGCGGCATTGGGCTCTTCGCGCCATCAGCCGCAGAGCGGCGAGATGGAACGGCTGGTTGCGAATCTCCGCGAGCTTCAGATCAGCCACATGCTCTTCATGGGCGGAAACGGCACGATGCGCGGCGCAGACCTGATTGGTGAAGCGTGTCGCGCCGCCGGCCTTGCAATTGCGATCATCGGCATTCCCAAGACCGTCGATAACGATCTGGCGATTACCGACCGCTCGCCGGGGTTCGCCAGCGCCGCGCGGTATGTGGCTCAATCTACCCGCGATCTCGGAATGGACATCCGCTCTCTGCCCCAGCCGGTTACCATCCTGGAAACCATGGGGAGAAGCGTGGGCTGGCTTTCCGCTGCGTCGCTGCTGGCGCGGGAACGGGATAACGATGCGCCCCACCTGGTCTATGCCCCGGAGCTTGCCTTCTCTGCAGAAACATTTCTTGCAGATCTGGACGGAATTGTGGGCCGGCAGGGATGGGCGGTAGTGGTGGTTTCGGAGGGGCTGCAAACTGCAAGCGGCGAACCCGTTTACCAGGTGAGCGATGCCTCTCAGACCGATCCATTGAAGCGGCCGATGACGGGCGGTGTTGCGCAATATTTGGCGGACCTTGTTGCCAGGAACCTGAAGATGCGATGCCGCAGCGAGAAGCCGGGGCTGTTGGGGCGCTGCTCGATGCTGCATGTCTCGGAGCAGGACCGCCGGGACGCTGACTTGGTGGGCCGCGCGGGAGTTCGCGCGCTGACCGCTGATCAAACCGGGAAGATGGTTGCGCTGACCAGCCTGAAGGACAGCGGCGGGCCGGGCTACATTCTGGTTCCATTGGGTGAGGTGGCGGGACGGGAACGGCCCATTCCCCGGCAATGGATCGCGGATGGACTCTCGACGCTCTCCCCTCCACTTCGCGAGTATCTGAAGCCTCTGATGGGCGAATTGCCAACCTATATCACGCCGTTCGAAACCATTGAACCGGAGAAGGAGTCTTCTGCTCATGCCTGACGCTTCCCAGCAGGTCAACAAGAATCTCGGCATTCTGATCTTCGGACGCAAACGACCGGGCTTCGATCAGGAATGGAATGCGATGATTCGCACCCAGGTCCTCGATTTCGTGCGCCAACTGGGGTTCAACCCTGTAGGCGCGGCCGCCCCGGTGCTGGATGATCAAGGAATTCATGCCGCTCTTGATTCGATCGAGCAGGCAAAATGCGATGCGCTGATCATCATTCAGCCGTCGCTGACCGACGGCCAGTTTGCGTTCACGATTTCGCAGCGGTGGCAGGACCCGCTGATCCTGTGGGCTACGCCCGAGCGGCCGACGGACGGGAAGGTCAGTTCCTGCTCGCTGGTGGGGCAGAACCTGTGGGCATCGCTTCTCCGGCAGGCGCATCGGCCTTTCGAATTTGTCTACGGCGCTCCCGGGGCGGTCAAGGATGAATTGCTTCGGGCCATCGCGCTGACCAGTGCGATTCGCAAGCTGCGCCGCTCCAAAATCGGTGTGGTGGGCACGCATGCGCCCGGCTTTATCGATCTTGCCGCCGATCCGTTTCTGATCCGAAAGACGTTTGGCATGCAGTTGCACTCACTCAGCATGCCACAGTTCATCGATCGAGTTCACCAGGTTCCCGACGCCGCGGTGCAAAAGGATCTCGCGAAGGTACACAAGCTGGGCTTGCTGCAGACGGGGACCAAGTCGGCGCCCCCCGATGAGATGTTAGCTCCTGACTCGCGCTTCTATATCTCAATGACAGAGCTGATGCAGGAAGCGGGGCTCGACGCGCTCGCACTGCAATGCTGGCCGGAGCTGCCCAATATCTTCAAGCAGTGGCCGTACTTCGCGATCTCGAGGCTGTCGGCGGAAGGGCGCGCAGTTTCTGTGGAAGGCGACATAGACGGGGCTCTCGCGAGCTACATCTCCACACTGCTGGGCATGGGGCCGGGTTTCCTGACGGACTGGCTTGAACACGATGAAGAGACGATCTTCTTCTGGCATCCGGGCATGGCGCCGCTGGATATGTGCAACGGCGTGGGGACGGAATGCGAGCCGACGCTGGGCGAGCACTTCAATGGAGCGCGTCCGTCCGTTGTCGATGGGCCGCTCCAGACCGGAGGCCCGGTGACAGTGAGCCGCATCTGGCGCTGCGACGACCGTTACCACATCACCGCATTTGAAGGACATGCCATTCCGCCGCGGCGCAATGTTTCGGGCAACAGCCTGCTGATGGAGGTTCCGGGCGGCAAAGTGCCGCAGCGGTTCGAGAAGCTGATCCACGCTGGGCTGCCGCATCATGTGATTCTGCATTTCGGCCACTGGGCCGACAGCTTCGAACGTCTGGCAAGGCTGCTCTCGCTGGAGTGGCACTCCTAAGAAGGCAGGAATTCGATCCCGCCCGGATTGGGCGGCACGCGGCTTACAAGCATGCTGGAGGCAGGAATGGCGGGTCCCGAAGCTTCATACATCGCGGGACGATGGAAGGAAACGGCGACGCGGTTCGACGTTGTGAACCCGGCAACGGCGCAGCCGTTCGCGCAGGTAGCATCAATCCAGCTTGCTGACCTCCAGGAGGCTTTGCAATCGGCAGGGCGGGCCTTCCCAGAGTGGCGCGGCAAGACTGCTCGCGAGCGTGGGATTCTGTTGCACCGCGTCGCAGATGAGCTGGTCCGGCGCAAGGCGGAGATTGCGCGCCTCATCACGATGGAAAATGGAAAACCTCTCGCCCAAAGCGAGGGTGAAGTGGCAATGGCGGAAGACCATCTGCGCTGGTTTGCCGAAGAGTGCCGTCGCGTTTACGGACGCACCATTCCCCATCACATTGAAGGCAAGCGACACCTGGTTCTCAAGACGCCGATCGGGGTCGTGGGTGCGATCGCTCCGTGGAATTTCCCCTTGGTGCTGTCAGTCAGGAAGGTTGCGCCGGCGCTGGCAGCCGGTTGTCCCGTGATTCTCAAACCTGCGAGCCAGACGCCGCTCTCGGCGATTGCACTGGCACAGTGCTTTGAAGCCGCGGCCTGCCCGGAAGGCGTCTTCCATCTGGTGATCGGCAATGCGCAGATGATCGCCGCCGAGCTGTTGTCCAACGACATCTGCCGCAAGATCAGCTTTACGGGTTCGACCAGCGTGGGGCAGGAACTGATCCGCCGCGCGGCGTCCTACGTAAAGCCGCTTTCCCTGGAGCTCGGAGGCCTTGCGCCTGTCCTGGTCTTTGAAGACTGCGATCTCGATCAGGCCGTGCAGCAGACCATCATTGCCAAATTCCGGAACACCGGCCAGTCCTGCATTGCCGCCAACCGGATCTTCGTGCAGAAGACGATCTATGCGCAATTTCTGGAGCGCTTCACCGCGGCGGTGGAAGGACTGAAGACCGGTCCGGGGCTTGAGCCGGGCATGGATGTTGGACCACTGGTCAATGAGAAGGCGTTGGATACGGCGCTGGCGCAGGTCGCGGATGCGCGAGCAAAAGGCGCACGCCTGCTGACAGGCGGAGAGCGGATGAAGGATCTCGAGGGATACTTCCTCAAGCCCACCGTACTCGAAGCGGTGAGCGACTCGGCGGCGTGCATGTGCGAAGAGACATTCGCTCCGATCGCGCCTATCGCCAGCTTTGAAACTGAGGACGAGGCGATTGCCAGAGCCAATGCGAGTTCCTACGGACTGAGCGCGTACGCCATGACCCGGGATATGGGCCGCATCTTTCGGCTGGGGGAACGAATCGAAGCCGGCACGATTGGAATCAATGACGGCGCTCCAACCGTAAGCCAGAGTCCGTTTGGGGGAGTGAAACACAGCGGATGGGGACGCGAATTGGGCACGGAAGGACTCGACGCGTTTCTAGAAACCAAGCACCTCTCGCTCGGAGGCATTTGAGGCCGGCGCGGGACTACAAGAAAGGGAGCGTAACACATGATTCATTTCCTTGTTCACGATCCTGCGGACAATGTCGGCGTAGCAGTCGTCGATATTCCCGCAGGGACTGATTGCGTGGGGAGAAATCTTGAGAACAACCAGACCCTGAAGGCCCGTACGGTCGAAGCAATTCCGCTGGGGCACAAGCTGGCCTTGAAGGATCTCTCCGTAGGCGACACGGCAACAAAATACGGGTGCGAGATTGGCAAGATCGTTCAGGCGGTCAAGGCGGGCTGCCACGTGCACACGCAGAACCTGAAGACGAAGAGGTGGGCATAGCCATATGACAAATCGCAAGGTTCTTGGATATCGGCGTGAAAACGGCAGGGTGGGAATTCGCAATCACGTGGTCATTCTGCCCGTGGATGATATTTCGAACGCGGCATGCGAGGCTGTGGCCAACAACATCAAGGGCACGCTGGCCCTGCCGCACGCCTATGGCCGCCTTCAGTTCGGCGAAGATCTGGACCTGTTCTTCCGCACCATGATCGGCACCGGATCGAATCCGAACGTAGCTGCCGTGGTGGTGATCGGCATCGAACAAGGCTGGACGCAGCGCATCGTGGATGGCATCGCCAAGACGGGCAAGCCGGTGAAGGGCTTTTCCATCGAAGGAAACGGCGATATTCGCACCATTGCCTCGGCCTCCTACCAGGCAAAGGAGTACGTGCAGTGGGCCTCGGAGCTTCAGCGTGTGGAGTGCGACCTGAGCGAACTCTACATCAGCGTGAAGTGCGGCGAGTCCGACACCACCACCGGCCTGGCCAGCTGCCCGACGGTCGGCAATGTGATCGATAAGCACTGCGCCGCCGGCGGCACCGCCTCCTTTGGCGAGACCAGCGAGCTTACGGGAGCGGAACATATTGTGGCAGCAAAGGCCGCCAATGAAACCGTCCGCAAGCAATTCATGGCCGCCTTCGAGGATTACACCAAGCTCGTCTTCGATCAGAGGGTAGATGATCTCTCGGAGTCGCAGCCGACCAAGGGCAACATTGCGGGCGGCCTGACGACGATCGAGGAGAAGGCTCTCGGCAATGTGGAGAAGCTCGGCAAGAAGACAAAGTTCGTTGGCTGCCTGACACCGGCAAGCGCTCCCAGCGAGAAGGGCTTGTGGTTCATGGATACCTCCAGCGCCGCGGCCGAAGCGGTGACTCTGTGGGCCGCCTCCGGCGCCGTTGTGCACCTGTTCCCGACAGGCCAGGGCAACGTGATTGGCAATCCCATTGAGCCGGTGATCAAGCTCTCGGGGAATCCCAAGACCGTTACCACCATGCACGAACACATTGATGTGGACGTGTCTCCGATTCTGCAAGGAGAGATGACGATCGACCAGGCCGGCGATGCATTGCTGGACATGATCGTCCGCACGGCCAATGGACGTCTGACGGCAGCGGAGGCTTTGGGGCACCGCGAGTTTGTCATGACCAAGCTGTACCGCAGCGCGTAGTCAAAGCATCCGGGTATGCCGGAAAGGGTCCATCCACTCCATGGCACGATACAGATCGGAAGAGATCGAGCATCTGGCAGCCCGGCTTGCTGTTGCAGCCGGCGTGTCAACCAGCGACGCGCAGATCCTGGCGCATTCGCTGGTTGACGCGGATTTGAATGGCACGTCAACTCACGGGCTTTCCCGTCTCGGAATTTACTTGCAGAGGCTGCAGCGCGGATTGATCGACCCGCGGGCGCAGCTCACTGTCGACCGGCGATCCCCTGCCGTCCTGGCGCTCGATGCCGGCAACGGGCTCGGGCAGGTCCAGGCGGTCAAGGCTCTGGAACTCCTGAAGCCGATGGCGCGGAAAAACGGAATTGCCGCCGCCACCATCCGCAACTCGCAACACTTTGGCGCGCTCTCCTACTATTGCCGTCTCGCCGCGCAGGAAGGCATGATCCTGCTGGCGATGTCCAACTGCGAGCCCGCCATGTCTCCCGCGGGCGGCTTCGAGCCTTTCTTTGGGACCAACCCCATCGCGGCTTCGTTTCCCACCGGCAAGGGATTTCCCATCAAAGTGGACCTGGCCACCGCGATTGTGGCGCGCGGCAACATTATTGCCGCCCAAAGAAAGGGCGAGGCAATCCCAGAGGGATGGGCTTTAGATCCTCAGGGCGAGCCCACCACGGACGCGCAGCAAGCCCTGCTGGGAACGGTTCTCACCATGGCCGGCCACAAAGGCTATGCGCTGGCGCTCATGATTGAGATGTTCAGTAGCGTTTTGTCCGGATCTGCGATCGGCTCGGATATCGGCTCTATGTACAAGAACCTGGATCGTAAGCAGGACGTGGGCCATTTCTTTGTTCTTCTGAATATCGCCGCTTTCATCGAACCATCCGAGTTCCTTCGCCGAACCGATGACACGATTGATCGCCTGAAGGGCAGCAAGCGCAGAGCTGGGGTAGAGGAGATTCTGATTCCCGGCGAACGTTCCGCCCGCAAATACGAACAAAACCACCGTGAGGGAATCCCTCTCACTGAGGAAACCGTCGCTGAGCTCAAACGCTGGTGCCGCGACCTCGAAGTGGAATTCGATTGGACCGAGGTAGCGGCATAATGATCTCCAACATTCTGATCACCGAAAACATCCAGGGAGAAGCAGTCGGCCAACTGGCTGCGGAATTTTCTGTCACGTTCCTTCCCGATCTCTGGAAAAACCCTGCCAAGCTCTCCGAAATGATCGGCAATTTCCGCGCGCTCATTGTGCGTAACCAGACTAAAGTGACCGCGGAACTGCTAAGCAAGGCCACGCGCCTGGAGGTCATCGGACGAGCCGGCGTCGGCCTCGACAACATCGACCTGGACGCGGCGACGCGGGCGGGCATTCTGGTTACTTCCACCCCCGATCAAAACGCGATCAGCGTGGCGGAGCTGGCGCTGGGCATGATGCTGTCGCTCGCGCGCACGATTCCTGCCGCGACGGACGATACACGGCAGGGGAACTGGAACCGGCAGAAATTCATCGGTACCGAGCTGCACGGAAAAACGATTGGCATTGTCGGAGCTGGGAAGATCGGATTCCTGACCGCTCAACGCGCCAAGAGCTTCGGCATGCGTGTAGTGGCCTACGACCCGTTCATCAGTCCGGACAGCATTCTGCTCAGCGAGCTGTGCGCGGAACTGGTAGAGATCGATGAGCTGCTCGCGTGCGCTGATGTCGTATCCTCGCATCTTCCCGCCACGCCGGAGACGATCGGCTTCTTCAATGCGCAAAAGTTCTCCAAGATGAAGCCAACTGCGTTCTTCATCAACACTTCGCGTGGGGAAGTCGTTTCAGAAGAAGATCTGCTCCAGGCGTTGAAGGCCGGGCAGCTCGCAGGAGCGGCTTTGGATGTGCGCAGTCATGAGCCTCCGTTCAAGAGCGAACTGGAGACGCTGCCCAATGTGGTTCTGACGCCGCACATTGCCGCCTTCACCTATGAGGCGCAAGCACGCGTCACGCGAGCGATTTGCGAAGACGTAGGCCGCGTACTGCGGGGCAATACCGCGCGCAATCCAGTGAACCGCCCTCAGAACAGAAGATCCGTGCCGCGCCCGCAGGCCGAGCTGTCGCTCTGACCCCGGAGAAGGACCTGCGCAACGTTGGCGAATGCCCTTCTCCTGGCTGCCGGCCGGGAGAAGGTGCTAACGCTACGCAACCGCACCAAGATGATCATGGAAGGATAACTTCGCGTTCAGCGCTACGATGCGGGATGGATGCGCGCATCGCGGGCGGTGAAACGATGCGCTGTGAATCCGTAGAGCGCGACGGCCACGTATCCCAGCAGGGGAACGACGTATCCATGCGCAACGCTTCCTGTCTGCCGGGCAATCCATCCCAGGACTGGCGGAAAGACCGCGCCCCCGGCCACAGCCATCACCAGGAATGAACCGGCGAGCTTGGTGTTGGGGCCGAGCCCTTTCACGCCGAGCGCGAACGTGGTCGGGAACATGATGGAGAGGAAGAAGCTGCTGAAGACGATTGCATAGGCGCCGTGCATGCCGGGGTTGGTGATGGCGTAGGCAAGCAGCGCGATATTGAGGATGGCGTAAACGCCCATCAGCCGGCTGGCGGAGATGTACCGCATGAGCTGTGTGCCGACGAAGCGGCCTGCAGCCATCGCCACCAGAGTCGCGGTAAGGTACCCGGCGGCCATGCGCTCGCTAACCCCGGTGTATTGCTTCATGTAGGGAATCAACGCACTCCAGGTGGAGACCTGCGCGCCCACATTGCAGAAATTGGCGGCAACAGCCAGCCACAGATGCGGGTAGTGCAAGAGCGCGCGAAAGGTTCCATGATCGCCGGACTCGTGCTCGTGCTCGCTGGCGATGGAGGGATACTCCATGCGCGAGAGCAGCACTGCGAAGGAGAGGGCGATGAGCCCGAGCACGATGTAGGTGGGGACGACCCGCATTCGCTCGGAGTGCAGATAGGCCGCGTAGGTTCCGGCCCTGCGCATGGCGGCGATCTGCGGCCGCTTGAGCTCAATCCCAGAGAAGATGAAGCGGGCGCCAACGATCACGCCGAGGATGGTTCCCGGGGGATTGAAGGATTGCACCCAGTTCAGACGCCGCTCCGAGGTCTGGGGCGGGCCAAACTGCGCCATGAAGGGGTTGCAGGAGGTCTCCAACATGGAGGCGCCGCAGCCGACCATGAACAGCGCAAAGAGAAAGGGCACGTAGACGCCGCTCATGGCCGCCGGCCAGAACAGCACCATTCCGGTTCCGAAGGTAGCGAGCCCGGCGATCATGCCGGTCTTGTAGCCCCAGCGGCGCAGGATCAACGCGGCCGGAATGGCCATGCAGAAATAGCCCAAAAAATTCGCCGTCTGGACGAGCTGTGCAGTAAGCTGCGTCAGCTCAAAGGACTTCTTGAATTGCTGCACGAGGATGTCGGTGAGGTTGTTCGACATGCCCCAGAGGAAGAACAATACCGTGATCACGGCAAACAGGATGCGGTGGTGACTGGGGAACAAGGACGCCTTGTCGGCGGATTGCGAGTTGGCTTGCGCGCTTCCTGGACTTTGGGATGAAACCTGCATGCTTTTTGGGAACCGTATCCTCTGCGATAGGATGGGTGCGCACTCAATGGAAGAACGCGATGGAGTGCGTCGCCTTGATTGGAAGCTGCCAATCTGGCAAGCAGTTTCACCATAAGCCAGGCTACTGGTTTACGTCGACTGAATCAACGAGCGGCAGGATCGTACGGTCCAGCTCTTCATCCGTGATTTCTTTGAGGTTTACGTTTTTGAAAAGGCCCCAGTGTTCAACCAACTGGACCGTCTTGCCGGGCGCGACCTTTGCGAGAGGTCCCAGGGTCTCGACCTCGAGAAACTGGTCGTTGGTGAAGGTCTCGAAGGAGCAGCCGAAGTCGGGATAGGTGGCATGGGGATCGGCCGTAGTGCGCTTCACAAACATCTCACCGTTCAACAGGTAGGCGGCCCAGGTGTTCGGGTTGAACAGGCCCAGCTTTTGCGCGTCGCTCACGTGGGGGTCCTGGCGCAGGGTGAGATATTTGCGCGTGAACTTCCAGCGGGGATCCGCAAGGTTGGTGTAGGCCCACATGGTGAGCGGATTGGTGGCGGCTAAAACCTGGTCGTGAGTTCCGCGCGGGGGGAAACCACTGATGACCATGCCGCCCTGGGCCATCTGGGTGAGAGCCCAGGGAGCGAATTCGATCGTAAACAGTCCGCGGTTGGTGATGCGGTGCGAGACGGTAACCTGAGTGCCGGTAGGCGCCAGGCTCACCTCGATTTCTTTCTGAAGGTGGGTCAGCGGCTCAACCGGCTCGCGGGCGATGACGCCAGTGGGCGTGATCTGCACGGTGACCGGAACATTATCGGGCGCCCAACTGGCGATGGGGTCCTCAGGGGCCATCCACACACGGTCTCCGCCGCGCGGTTCAAAGGTCTTTTCACCGCTCTTGCCGAGCTGGTCTGGAAATTCTTTGAAGATGTTGTGGCCGCCGACGAAGGCATAGCGAATCACCCGGGGCCCGACATCGCCGGTTACGATCAGTTCAACCTCGCCGTTACTGATCCGGTAGCAATCCTTCCAGCCTTTGTACTCCACCTTCTGAACGGTCACACTCGCCCTCGCAATGCTCGCTGCACAAACCAGTATTATCAGAACCGCGCACCTGCGAATCATCTGTAGATCCCCCATTCGGTGGTATGCATCCGGACCGGTGTTGACTGGCCGCTGCGGATTTCGGCAGGACACCGCCGCACAGAGGCGGGGCGATCCGAGGGCGCAGGTCACATCTTTTCGATAGCGCCGCAAGCGGCAGAATCTGCCGAAATTTCTCGGCGCGATATTGAGTAGGTTTGTAAATCGCGAGCGACGGGAGTGTCAAGCGAAACGTTACGATATGGAGTCGAATAACGGCTTAGATTATCCCGATTTGCTTTGATGTAGAGCGAATCTTGCTTTGGCACTCCCCTCATCAAAACGTTATGATCGGAGAGCGAGTTCCGGAACAATTTAACTCTGATCCATCAGGAGACGCGAAATGCCCGAGCAATCGAAATGCACGATGCGCGATGTGGCTCGTCTTGCGGGCGTCTCGACCTCGACCGTGTCAGCGGTCATCAACGAGACGGTTGCGGTCAGTCCGCAACGCAAGATTCGCGTTCTTCGCGCCATGGAAGCCCTGGATTATGAGCCAGACGCGATCGCCCGAAGCCTCAAAACCGGAAGGACGAACGCGATCGGAATCATCGTGCCGGATATCACCAACGCCTTCTACCCTGAAGTGATTCGGGCGGCGGAAGAGGCTGCCCAAGAGGCCGGGTATTCGGTTCTGCTCTGTGATTCGAGTGAAGACAGCAACTTGGAAGAGCGGCATCTTTCCGCACTGTTTTCCCGGCGGGTGGACGGCATTCTTCTGGCCTGTTGCGTGAACTCGCGGGCGCAGCAGACCCTTTCTCGCCGTAGAGTTCCGGCGGTTTTCGTCGACCGGCTGCCGCCGGCATCGATGGTCAATACCGTATGCACGGACAACGTGCAGGCCGGGTGTCTGGCCACGGAGCACCTGATCGGTTTAGGACATAAGCGCATTGGTCTGCTCGCCGGGCACACGGCCCTTTCGCCTCATCACGATCGTCTGGAGGGATTCCGGAAAGCAATGCAGGAGGCACACCTGCCGATTTTGGACGAGTACCTGATGACGGGGGATGTGCAGTTTGAAGACGGTTTCGATGCAGCCCGGCGCATGCTCCATCTGCCTGTTCCGCCCACAGCCATCATGGCCAGCAACAACAAATTGCTGATGGGGGTGCTGCGCGCAGCCGAAGAACAGCCTTTGCGCATTCCCCAGGATGTGAGCGTGCTCGGATTCGACGATTATCTGTGGAACGAGCACTTCAATCCGAGCCTTACGGCGATCGCGCAACCGGCCCGGCAGATCGGCCGCAAATCGTTCGAACTGCTTCAGCAATTGATCTCAGGTCCCGCTGCGGCGCGAGACTCTCCGCTTCACGCGGTCTTCCCGGCGGAGCTGCGCGTGCGCCGCTCGACGGGCGCGCCCCGGGGCTGATGGCCCGGCTCCGAGACGCAAAGCAATGGAGAAAGCATTTCCGGATTGCATTGCAGTGCATCATTGTGAAATCGTAACGATGCAAGTTATCGGTGTCTACAGGCGGATTTGAGCCCGAAAGAGGTGTGTCGAATGTCTTCATCCGTATTTCTTCTTGCCAGCGGCGATCTCCGTCCCTCGGCAAATCAGATGTGCTGGCCCGCCCAAAAAGCAGCGGAAGAGGCACTTACAGAGGCAATCGAAAGGCTCGGCTACCAGGTCGAGCGAGCTCATCCGTTCGTGGCGGACAAGGGACATGGATTCATCGACAGCCAACGATACGGACTTGCGATCTTTCAGGACATACCGGCAACGGCGCCGGTGATCGTGGTCGAAGCGGTGTGGCAATACAGCCACCATGTGCTGGGCGGCCTGATTCACCACCGCGGGCCCATCCTGACAGTGGCGAACTGGAGCGGGCAATGGCCCGGACTTGTGGGGATGCTGAACCTGAATGGCTGCCTCACCAAGGCGGGAGTTCCCTATGAGACGCTGTGGAGCACGGATTTCCGCGACGGGCTGTTCCTGAAGAACCTGGAGACCTGGCTGAAGGGCGGACGGATCGAGCACGATGCGTCGCAGGTAAAGTCCTTCCAAGCGGCTTCGCTGCCGGAACGTGCAGAGCAGGCAGGCCGTGCCGTTGCGCAAGAGATCCTGCGCAAGAAGGCGATTATGGGGGTGTTCGATGAAGGGTGCATGGGCATGTACAACGCCATCATCCCCGACGAGCTATTGCACCCCATGGGCATCTTCAAGGAACGGCTCAGCCAGTCGGCGCTGTATGCCGCAATGCAGCAGGTCCCAGTGGAGGAGGCGCAGACAGTCCGCACCTGGCTGGAAGCGCGCGGCATGCGATTCCACACCGGTTCCGATGCAGCGACGGAGCTCACCGATGGGCAGATTCTGGATCAGTGCCGGATGTACATTGCCGCGTTGCGCATCGCCGACACCTTCGGCTGCGATACGATCGGCATTCAGTACCAACAGGGGCTCAAGGACCTGACGCCGGCTTCGGATTTGGTGGAGGGACTGCTGAACAACGTGGACCGGCCTCCGGTGACTGCAGCCGGGGAAGATCGCGTGCTCTACGATGGACAAGCGCTTCCCCACTTCAACGAAGTGGATGAATGCGCCGGAGTGGACGCGCTGATTACGAATCGGGTGTGGCGCCAGTTGGGACTGGAACCTGAAACCACGCTGCACGACCTCCGCTTTGGCGAGGAATATGGCGGACAGTTTGTGTGGGTGCTGGAGATCTCCGGCGCCGTTCCTCCGCAGCATCTGACCGGCGGCTACCGGGGGGCGGTGAGTGAACGCCAGCCGAGCATGTACTTCCCCAAGGGCGGGGGCACGATTAAAGGGATCAGCAAGCCGGGAGAGGTTGTGTGGAGCCGGCTTTACGTGCAGGATGGCAAGCTCCAAGCAGACCTCGGAAGGGCGACTGCCATCGAGTTGCCACAGGCAGAGGTGGAGCGCCGGTGGCAGATCACTACGCCGCAGTGGCCCATGATGAATGCCGTGCTGCACGGCGTTACGCGCGATCAGATGATGGCGCGCCACAAATCCAACCACATCCAGGTGGCCTACGCGAGCAGCGCGGCCGCAGCCGACGAGGCCATGCTGGCCAAAGCGGAAGCCCTTCGCGCGCTGGGGGTTGAAGTCTACCTGTGTGGCGTGGCGAATTGAGGTTGATTCCAGGCGCCAAGTTTACAGGTTTCGGCGCCTCATTCCGGTCCTCTTTGGCTCTCGGCCAAAGAGGACAATGCCGCACGTCGAGTGAATACGAGGAGCAATGGATCGCAGAGAGTTGATCAAGCTGGGCACGGGAGCTGTGTTCTCCGGATTGGCAGCATCGGGCAGAGCAGCCGCGCCGTCGGGCCCGAGTCGGCAGGTGGAACGGTGGGGGCTGTTCGAGGTTGAAGCGCGCGGCCCGGTGACGGGCAATCCCTTCGTAGATGTTGTGTTTGGAGCACGCTTTACTCAGGGCCACCGTACGGTTGATGTGCCCGGCTTTTACGACGGCGACGGCATCTACAGGGTGCGTTTCTCTCCGGATGCCGAAGGATCTTGGAGCTATGAGACGGTCAGCAGCGCGAGCGAATTAGCGGGCAAGACTGGGAGTTTTGACTGCCTGCCTCCGCAGCCTGGCAACCGCGGCCCGGTGGGTACCGCGCATTCATTCCACTTTCAGCACGCGGACGGGACTCCCTATTTTCCCTTCGGCACGACCTGCTATTCCTATGGCTTCGTCGATGAGCAACTGGCGCGGGAGACGCTGGAGAACCTGAAAACTGCAGGTTTCAACAAGGTGCGGATGTGCCTGTTGCCCAAGCCGCTTGGCAAACTGCAACCCGTGGCCATGCCCTTCGAACCGCTCAGCATCTCGCCGGCGGCAGGAGAGAACAGCCCTAGCGAGGACAGCAAGAGCAAGATCCGTTTCGACCTGACCCAATTCAATCCGGCCTATTTCCAGCACGTGGAGCGCTGTATCCAGGACTTGCAAGCGGCAAACATTCAGGCCGACCTCATTCTGTTCCACCCCTACGATGCGTGGGGATTCAAGTCCATGGGCCAGGAGGCGGACGACCGTTACCTGCGCTATGCGGTGGCGCGTCTTTCCGCATATCGGAATGTGTGGTGGTCGATCGCGAACGAATACGACCTGGTCAAAACAAAATCGATGCGTGACTGGGACCGCTTCTTCCGGATTGTCGAAACAGCCGATCCTTACAGCCGGCTGCGCTCGATTCATCACAGCCGGGTGATGTACGACTATGCCAAGCCCTGGTGCACCCATGCTAGCCTGCAAGCCTACGATTTTGAGAAGTCGCCGGAGCGCCGCGCTGCCTGGAACAAGCCGATCATCTACGACGAAATCCAGTACGAGGGCAACATTGCGCGGCGCTGGGGCAATCTTTCGCCGGAGGAGATGACCTGGCGCTTCTGGCGGGCCATTGTGTACGGCGTGTACGCAACCCACGGCGAAACCTACATGTCCACGGACGGGAACCCTGTCTGGTCCGATGCCGGCAGGCTTCATGGAACGAGCCCGGCGCGCATTGCGTTTCTGCACAAGCTGCTGGAGCGTACCGGCACGACCGGACTCATGGCGGCAGACAATCCTTACTATCTGAATGCCGGGAACCCCGGTCAGCTCTACCTTTGGTACTTCGACTACCACTGCCCCGCCGAATATGACTTTCCCCTTCCTCCCAAGGTCCGCTTCAAAGCGACTCTCATTGATCCCTGGTCGATGACTCTCTCGCCGGTAGCGGGAACCTTCAGCGGAAAAAGCAAAATCAGCCTGCCGGGAAAACCCTACCGAGCCGTACTGTTTGAAAAGGTTTAGGAACAAGCCAATGAAGAAGTGCACGCAATGGAGAAGCCGCGGCCTTGCCGGCCTTGCGGTGTTGGGTCTTGTCTTTCTGGCGGCTGCCCCTGGCGCGGCCGCATCTCCCCAAGTGAAAGTCATCACCGCGAAGGGCGCAACGCCGCGCGAGCTATGGGGAGTGCAACAACTCCGCGACGCCCTTGCGGGCCTGAAGAATGCGCCGGAGGGAGCGCGCGTGGTGTCAGCCGTCCGCACCGCACCCGAAGTGGCCCGCTTCCACCTGCCCGAGTTCTGGCCGCAGGCGCAAGAGGCCTTTCTGATCAAGCAGGTCGGGGAAACCTGGGTGGTCGCGGGCAGCGATCCATCCGGCGTCCTCTATGGCGAACTGGAGTTGGCGGATCGCGTCCGGGCCGCCGGTGCCTTGCCGGCGGGTATCGACGACACGGAGCATCCCACGCTGAAACTGCGCGGCGCTTCGATCGGGATGCAGAAGCAGGAGATCACCTATGACGGAGCAGAGTACGACTATCCTTACACACCACAGAATTTTCCCTTCTTCTATGACAAAGCGCAGTGGATCAAGTATCTCGATATGCTGGCCGAGGAGCGCTACAACACGCTCTATCTGTGGAACGGTCATCCTTTCACCAGCCTGCTGAAGCTGCCCCGTTATCCGGAGGCGCAGGAACTGCCGACTGCCCAACTCGACCAGAACATCGCCATGTTCAAGTGGCTTACTGCCGAGGCGGACAAGCGCGGCATCTGGGTTCTACAGGGCTTCTACAATATCCATCTGTCGCACACCTTTGCGCGCGCACACCATCTTCCTTATCACCTGTCTGCTCCGAATCCTGTGGCCACGGCCTACACGCGCTACGTGATTTCGGAGTTCGTGCGCGAGTATCCGCATGCTGGCCTGATGATGACGCTGGGCGAAGCGCTGGCTCCCCGCTACGGAGCGGAATGGCTCACCCAGGCGATTATTCCCGGCGTCAAAGACGGCCTGAAGGAACTGGGGCAGACCACCGAACCGCCGATCGTGGTTCGGGCGCATGCCACCCAGATCGAGGCGGTAATGAAGGCCGCGCTTCCGCTCTATTCCAACATCGACACGATGTTCAAGTGGAATGGCGAGTCGCTGACCTGGACGAATGTGCGCGGCCCGGTCCGGCAGCGCTTCCAGACCTTGGCGGCAGAGTCACACGTGACCATCGCGAACGTGCATCTGCTTTCGGATCTGGAGCCGTTCCGCTGGGGCGATCCCGATTTCATCCGCGAGACGCTGATGAATTTTCCGCGCATCGGAATTGGCGGGCTGCACCTGTACCCGCTGCGCTACTGGGATTGGCCTTGGTCGGGAGACAACACGTCGCCCCGCCTGCCGCAAACCTACCGCGACTGGATCTGGTTCCAGGCTTGGGGACGCTACGCCTGGAATCCGTTCCGCGATCCTGCCAAGGAACACCAGTATTGGGTGGCGCAATTTGCCGAGCGCTATGGATCCAGTCAGGCGGGCGAAAAACTGCTCGACGCCTACACGCTGGCGGGCCCTTGCCAACCGAGCCTGCTGCCACGTATCGGCATTACCGAGGGCAACCGCCAGGCCTTCGCGCTGGGGATGACCATGCCCCAGCTCATCGATCCGGACCGCTTCAATCCCGCGGTCACGTTGTGGACCGGCGATGGACCTCCGGGGGAGCGCCTGCAGCAATACGTGGCCGAGGAAGTGAAGCATGAGCCGCATCACGGTCAGACTCCGATCGGCGTGAGCGACCAGACGGTGACGGCGTCACGTGAGGCACTCGCCGACGCCGAGGCCGCGGCGCCGTACGTGACCGAAAACAAGGCTGAGTATCAGCGCGTGGTGAACGATATGCGTGCGATCTCGCTGCTCATGCAGTTCTATAACGCCGAGGTGAAAGCAGCGCAGCAGGTGCTGCTCTATGGATACGATCGCGACGCGGCGCATCTGAACCAAGCCGAAAGCCTGCTTGCCGAGAGCGTCGACGACTTCAAGAAACTCACGGCGGTGGCGGGGCCTGCGTACATTACCGCAACCGGCATGGAAACCTCGCAGCGCCGCATTCCCTTCCCCGGCGGCATGAAGAACTTCCCGAGTTGGCAGCAATGCCTGCCGATGTACGAGAAGGAGCTGGCCACCTTCCGCAAGCGCAAGGCTGAGCTGCTTTCGGGCAAGATGAAGCAGGACGCTGGCACCGCAAAACCATTCCCCCAGGTTGCGTTCACGCTCAAGCCGGGCGCCGGCGAAAGCTTCACAGTAGAGAAGGGAGCTCAACTATTCGAGGGCGGAGGGCCGGCGATCACCAGCCTTGCTCCCGAATTGGACGGCATGCACGGCATTCGGATCTCTCCGCGCCAGGGGGGAACGCTCGATTTCACGCTGAGCAAGCCTGCGCAGATTCTGCTGGGGTATGAGGCCAGCGGCAAATCCTCTGTGCTCGATCCTGAAACCGAGCAGTGGAATCTACTGTTGCTGAATGCGCTGAGCACGCGCAAAACGCCCGGGATGGCCGTGTGGGCCAAACCCATGCCAGCCGGCGCCAACGAACTCGATCTCGGCAAGGGAGCGTATGTCGTGCTGGGCTTTATTCCCGCCAACCATCACGTGACGCCGCGCGTCAACTTAGCAACCGCCGGAAACGGACAAGCGAATCTGGACTGGCTGTTTGAGTAACGCCCTGAACCGATGCAATATGGCATGCGGATCGGGCACGCTGCGCTTAACGCGCCGCGTGCCCGATTTGTATGCTGGTGATCCTACATCCGAAAGGTGAAGTGAGCGCGCGCTGGAGTCACTGGACAGCAGGACCCCGGGTGATCGTGCTCAGGGTAACGATCTCTCCGGGCTGGACGGTAAGTTGCGACGGAACGGCCGAGACAGCGTTGGCCTGATACTCGCTGGTCCGCTCCATCTCGCGCCAGGATACGCCGGCCCAGGTTAGATCCACATGCACTGGATGAGTGGAACGGTTGAGCATCACCACGGTGGATTCGCCGTTCGGTCCGCGGAAGGCGCTGGTCAGCAGATCGGGATCCGAAGAGCCCGCATCCACCCGCTTCATTCCCTTCAGGATGTGACGGCTGAAGGCACCAAGCACACGCAACTGACCGCTTGAGGGTACGGGCATAAATCCGTCCTGGCGATCCGGAATCAACAGGGCGCGCGACGCGCCGAAGTTTGGCTGCTCGGTATCGAGGATCACCCAGCAATAGAGCAAGCCGACGGCGTTCATGATGGTGAGGTTCTTGTGGTAGAGCTGCCCTACATTGAAGGCGATGCGATAGGATCCCGCCTGCAAGGAAGGCTTGTTCACGGCGATTTCCGTGGCCAGGAAGGGCTTACCTGCGGTCGCGTCGTGCATCGCAAGCAAAGAACTGTCGAACAGATCCGGATTGGCGAAGACATCCTGGTAGTTGTATTCGTGAACCGCCGCTATGTCGATGTCCTTCCACACTTCGGGGTCGCGCTTGAGCGCTTGTGCCCGCTGCACGCCCTGCCAGGTGAACGGTGCGTCCGCCATGTGAATCTTCACGCTTGAAAAGCCGGCAGCATCGAGACGCTTGCGCAGCACCCGCACCATCTCCGCTGCAACCGGCTCGGGCTCGTCCACTTCATTTTGAATGCCAAGGATGGCAGGAGGACGGCCGGTACGCTGCTGCTCGATACGGCAATAGGTCACCATGGCGCGCGCATAGGCCTCAGGATCGGCAATGCCGTGCTTGCGGGGCGGCGCATTCTTCGGCTGCGGCTGAGTTGCCCAGGCGGGAAGGTCCCACATCTCATAAATAACGCTACCGCCGAGATCCTGAATGCGGCGGTTGTAGTCAAAATCGGAGACCTCCCCATTGGGAAAGTTGTCGCCGTAGTAGTGTGGGCTCGCGTCCGCGAGATTGTCCAGATTGGACATGTCCGGCTTGAGGCGGGTGCCCATCGGGTATTCACGATCGATCAGCAGATTGTAGCTGCTCAGAATCTGCCAATACTTCTTCTTGCCTGCCGGGCTCAGCATGGCATAAGCAGGCACGCTGGGGCTGCCGCCGAATCCCATGATCGTCTGAAAGGAGCGTTGAGGATCGACCGTGACAGTTGCCCTGCCCGGGACCTGCGGCAGGATCGCGCCGGAAACAACATCATGGGCGCTGCGCGGCGCCGTGTATTCGAGCTGGCTACGTTGCACATCGAAGAGGCAACTCTGCTGGACGATCTGGCGGCCGTTGACGGAAACTTCGAGCGCCATGTGTGAATCGAGCGTGATGGTGACGGCGCGGGGATGGCCTGTATAGGGGACATCCGTCTCCGCCACAATGCGCTCGGGGTAAACCTGGTGGGGTTCGCCACTTCCGTAGAGCGCATAGGAGTCGTAATAGCGTTGGAAGACGCGTACATCTTCAGATCCAATCACCACCGTGAAGCCGGCATGGGGACCGGTGAAGATCCAGGAGAGGCTGGTACCCCGGGGAATGTCGTTGTCGAGCACCAGCGTGCGCGAGAAGAAGGCAGGCAGCCACTCCTGCGCGTAGTAGCGGGCAATGCGATCGCCATGGTCCCATCCCGAGCCGCGGGGACCATTCGAGACAAACTGAAAATGAGCAGCTCCAGCCGGCACCGCCGGCGTTGCCGCGGGCAGCGCAACCACCGCCTGGGCCGAAGCCGCGGTCCCCATGGCGCAGCAGAAGAGACCTGCCAGGAAGGCGGTGCGAGAAACCGTGCGCCGCAAATGATGGAAGAACGCATGATGTTTCCGGAATGCGCCAGGCCGGCAGGAATTACTCATAGGTTGCATCATGATCGGCAGACTCCCCGCGCGGCTTTACGCGCTCCTTCTAGTCAGTGTTTGGCTCGGATCGGTACGAAGTGCGGCTTTGCCTTCACGTACCGGTTGCAGAAACGCAGATACTGCTGCCAATCGAAATCAGTGACACTGTGGCCGCCGCTACGCACGTGATAGCTGACGCGGCCCAGGATGGGCTGGTTGACGGGCGGCCATTGCGCCGTGGGCAATCCCGATA
This sequence comes from Acidobacteriaceae bacterium, assembly GCA_027449545.1. GTDB lineage: Bacteria > Acidobacteriota > Terriglobia > Terriglobales > Acidobacteriaceae > Telmatobacter. The sequence continues at coordinate 24,112 of DAIDLI010000166.1, forward strand.
CACCGAGAAAACGGTAGACCGCGCTTACCGCCACAGCATCCAGAAACTCGCCCCGGGGGTCGGAGTTGTGATCGTCCATAGCGCTGGCGATGTAAACGGGCCGCGGCGCAACCAGTGCCAGGACCTCGTTCTGGTCGAAGGGCAGGGACGTATCCCGTCCGTTGTACTGACGAAAGTTCCGGCAAAACCAGTATGGAAACGCGGTGTTCAGATGGAGGATGGTCTCGCCGCCCGGATGGTGGAAGAGCTTGGCCCCGCCTGCTCCCGATTCATTACTGATGAGGGCGGCAAAGCGCGGGTCGGTAGCCGCAGCCCATATGGCAGCCTTGCCGAGGCGCGACCATCCGAAGGCAACTACACGATGGGCGTCTACTTTTCTGTCGGTCTCGAGATAGTCCAACGCACGACTCAGTCCCCATGCCCAGGCGGCAATGGTCGAGAAGTTGTCGTTTCCCTGCTCCAGTTGCGGATAGGCGCTGCGGATACTCTCCGCGTAACCGCCGATGTGATCCGGATCGAGGTCGCCGCGGTAGGCAGTCGCCAAGGCGTACCCAGCATTCAGGATCATCTGGACGGGCCAGCGGCCGGCATCGATTCCCCGGCATGCCGCTGTGGCCCGATGATTGCTGACGCAGGAGAGATTGACAAAGGGATTGCGTCCGGATTCGATCCAGCGCTCGGAGATGCGAATGCCAGGATCGCTGTTGATGGTTTCATTGCCCCAGAAGTTGAGGCCCAGAATCACAGGCGGATGCTGCACGTGGTTGGGAATATAGACCAGGAGATCCATATGGCGTCCGCCCCTGCGGCCATCGAAAAGGATCTCTACCTGCTCGCGCGTGGCTGTACCGCCCAGCGCATGCGGATCGCGGTCAAACACCTCGAAACGCATGTGCGCGGGGCGGCCGGGCATGCGCCCGTACATCTGCTCGGTGAATGTATGAAGCAGTTCTTGGCGGCGCTCCTGCCATTCGGATTTCATTTTCACAGGCGAGCCGTTCGCCAAGACCAGCGGATTGGGGAGATTCGCCGGGAGGCTCACCGGTTCCGATGGAGCCCGGGGCGGAGATGCCATGCAGGCTGCGGCCGCGCCGAAAACGAGGATCGATACTGCTTTTTTGAGGCGGCCCATCGCTATTGTTTCACCAGCTTTGCATTCTGAAGGAAGGTCATGGGTTGACCTTCCGCCGCGGTGATCACGAAGTCATGCGCATGGACTGTGGCGTCACTCACCACCAGCCCCTTCTGCGCGCTGATGTGGACATTCTTTAGATAAATCGACGTAATCGGCTCCTCGGGAAGGCCAACGATAACGCCGGCATCCTTTGCCCCATTGGCTACCACGTTCGAAATGTGAATATCGTGAAAGCGGGGAGTGAGCCGCGTGATCGGCTGCTTTGCATCATGGACGGGAATCTTTGGATAGTATTCCGTGACGACGAGGGCTGTGCCGACATTCTGCATGGTCAGATCACTGAAGTTCAGATCGCCAATGTCACCGCCGCGATCGCGATTGGACTTAATCCGCACGCCGTGCCGGGTGTTCTCAAAGCGCACATGCTCGACGGTGACATGCTGCACCCCGCCGGACACTTCGCTGCCGATGGACATACCGTGGCCGTGCAGGAAGCTACAGTCGCGCACGGTGATGTAGGTGCTCGGATCATCGGGGCCGGGCGAGCCGGGTTGACCTGACTTGATAGCCACATTGTCGTCGCCGACGTCGATCGTCATGTGATCGATCAAAACATGATGCGAGGAGAAGGGATCGATGCCATCGGTATTCGGCGAGCGCACCGGCGCCAGGATCTTTCCATTGCGGATCGTCACATCCTCGGAATAGTAAGGCACAACCTGCCAGGAAGCGGAGTTTTCGATCGTGACGTTGTCAATCAGCACGTGACGGCAGTGGTCGAGAATCAGGAGACGCGGCCGCTTGGCCGGATCGAAGTCCGGCGCGTGCCGATGAGAGTACACATCGTCCCACCAAGGCTTGCCATTTCCGTCGATCGTGCCTCCACCCGTAATCGTGATGTTCTCGGCATTTTTGGCTTCAATGAGTGGCTCAACGGCGGGCTGACGCAGTTCCGTGGTGTCGTGATAATCGGCCTTGTCCTGGCTGCCGAGCAGCGTTGCACCCGGCTCAACATCCAACGTGATGTGGCTCTTGAGCTGTATTGGGCCGCTTAAATAGGTACCTTTGGTCAGGCGCACCGTTCCGCCGCCCTTTGCTTCGCACGCGTCGATCGCCTTCTGGATTGCAGCGGTATCTTTCGTCTGCCCGTCGCCTTTGGCTCCATACGCGAGGACATTGCAAACGGGCGCCGCACCTGCGGCGGTTGTGGTAAACAGCGCAAAACAGGCGAGCAGCGCGGCCGTCGCCGAAAGAGCACCACCGGATGGCCGGGACGCAACTTGATGGTCAAAAATTCTCATTCTGTCTCTTTCTCCCCTTGGGCTATCTCCGCGGACGATCTACTTTTGCTTCTGCTCCGGCTGCGCATCCCCGTAGGCAACCGGACCCGCGGATGGCTCGATGCCCGCCTCGTTCATGATCTTCTGCGCCTCGGCGGGCCACTGGTCACCTGTCACCAGATGATCGTCGAGGATGAGGTCGTTCTGGTAGTTCGTCCAGAGACCGCCTATTTTGCTGCTGTTGTGCCAATTCGCGATGGCGGTATTGTTGGGCGAAATGCGCAAGGGCCAAGCGTGATGGACGGTGTTGACGTTGAGCCACTCGCTCTGAGGATCCCGCACCACGTTGCGGCGCACGGTAATGTAGCGCGAGCCCTCATCGAGGTAAAGCGCAATGCGTCCGTGGTTGTCGAAGATGTAGTTTTCTGTGATCAGCGTCCCCGGGCTCGCAGAGAGGTTGTAGATGGCGCCGCCGTCGTGAAAGAGTTGCTTTACGTCGTGGATTCTGTTGTTGGCGACGACGGCATCGCGATAGGTGGTCGGGGTTTGGTAGACCGGGTTCTGCGGAAACTGGTAGCCATGCATGAAGTTCCGGTAGTTGGCATTGCCGCCGGGATCCTGGATTCCCCAGCCATAGCCGATATCGATCGCATCGTAAGGCACGTCGGAAATGTCGTTGTGAAGAATGACGGGAGCCGTTCCATAGGTACTGAGAATGGCGCTGTTATCGAGGTACTCTTTGCTGACCCCCTCGATACGGTTGTCGATCACGATGAGGTCGCGATCGACCTGGCGCGGGTCCGCTGGATGGTGTGCATCTTTGCGAACGCCGCCGGCCAGAATCGCTCCGCCCGCATCGTCGGTGAAGACGCAGGCCCGGACGGTAATGTCGCTCGCACCCAATCCTGTTCCGGAGAGCATGGCATCGGAGTCGTTGCCAATCCCAAGCGCATACTGCCCCAGATGCGCAAAGATATCGTGATCAAAGAGGACGCGTTCCGCGGCAGAGACCTGCATCGATGCCGGCATCTGGTTCCACTGGTTGCGCCGGCTCTCAAAGTCCGGGCAGCCCTGCGCACAGGTCTGGAGCGGGTTCTTGGGATAGATGGGATCCTCTCCGGCCAGGTAGGATCCGCTTTGCTGGCTCGCGTAGCCTTGATTTGTGGAGGGCCCCAGCCACGTGGTGTGGGAGAAACGGATTCCGCGAAATTCCAGGTCCTGCACCGGCGCTGCCAGGCTGCTGCCGATCGACACGAGTGTGGTTAGGCGCGGCAGTTCGACGTCCATGGTGTTGGCATGGATACCTGCCGGCGGGCGAAGATACAGCTTGCCTGCAACAGGGTCCAGATACCACTGGCCGGGCTGCTTGAGAAAAGCCAGGGAGTTTTCCAGATATAGATGCGCCAGTTCAGGATGAAAGGGCTTCTCGATGGTGTCGTATCCCCAGACGTTGTTCCGCCAGGCGGGCTGCTGCATGGTTATGGAGTTACCGACGATGTTCTCGACTGGGGAAATCCGTTTGGTAAAGAACCCCGTCGCCACGATCTGCATGCGATTCTGCGCTGGGAGCTTGGCGAGGTAGGCATAGTTGGGGTCCTTGAGGACGATGCCCTGCATCGTAAAAGCGACGGAGGATCGCGGAATCTCAATGGAGGCGACGGGGGCCAGTTCGTCATTGACCCACAGTTCGCGGCTGTCGAGATGCGCTGGAGTGCTCGCCACGTAAATCTGCCGGCTGCGATCGAAGAGTTTCCAGCCGGTGATGCGGATCGCGCCTGAGAGGACGGGATGAGCACCGGGCGCGGCCATCCACCGGACGTGATGGCCGTTTCTTCCGCCGTCCTGCGCAGTAAAGATCAAGGGGCGCTGCAACCGATAAACGCCAGCCGCAAGCTGCACCTCGACATTGTGACTTCCATTGCTGAGCCGCACCGCCTGCTGCGCACGCTGGAGGGTTCGGAAAGGCGCCTGAAGGGTTCCGGCCGCGCTATCGCTGCCTGTCGGCGAAACAGCAATGAGCACCGGAGGTTGTTTGCCGGGCCGCGCAGCCCGCGCGGAAGAGGCGAGGCCGAGAACAACCGTAAGGATCGCCGTTGCATGGACCAGCAGCTTACTCGTGGACAATCTGGACCTCCTCACCACCAGGTGCCAAGGTAAATGAACAATCCCCCGCAGAATAAGGTTCATAGCTGCGCCGCTGCTTCGAGATCCCGCCAGCGCGAAGCCAACTCTTGTTGCACGGTTGCTTCCTGCCGCTCGTAGCGAGCGTAGAACAGCACCGGAACGACCGCCAAAGCGTAGGCAACGGCGGGCAGCCAGATGCAGCTCATCACGATGCCCTGGATGGAATGCATGCTTTGCACCGCGTTGGGCACATAGCCGTAAGCGTTCATGATCCACGCCGGCAGAGCACCGCCCAGCCCGCTGCCCGCTTTCAGGCAAAAGGCCGCGCCGATCGCCATCAGGAACCCAGGCGCGCGAATCCCGGTCTTCCACTCTCCGTAATCGACGCTGGTGGCAAGAATGGAAAATGGCAGCGCCATTGCCGCGCCGCTGGCCAGAAAGCCAACGGTCCAGCCCGCCATCACGACCGTACTGGAGTGGGTCTGGGTCCCCTGGAATGCGATGACCTGTCCCAGCGCGCAGCCGGCCAAGCTCAGCGCCCAGACGGTTGTCTTGGACGCATGGCGGCAGAAGAACGGGAGAAGCAGAATGCTGGCGAGCGAAACCGCATCGAGGCTGTTTGCCCAGGCGATCAACGAGGTGCGATGCAGAACGTACTGAAAATAGAAGGGCGCCGCCGAGATCCTGGCGATGAAGGCGATCCAGAAAAACAGGCTCGCGATGAAGGTGATGAACCACGGGACATTGCCGCGCAAGGCGTTGACGCTCTGCCGGGCGGATAGCTTCTTCTGCTGTTGGGGAACAGTCTCCCTGAGATTCCGGAAGCCGATCAGGAACATGGGGATGCTGCCTGCCGCATACAAGCACATGACCAGCAGGAAACCGGTGCGCTCGTTCCCATGACCGAGCTTGGCGACCAAAGCCAGCAGCGAGAGATTCACGAACAGCACGCCAAACTTCGATCCAAACATCCGGAACGTCGTCAGCGTCACCCGTTCCCGCACGTCTTGCGTGAGCTCCGCAAGGATCGAGGAGACCGGTGTATTGATGCCGGTGTAGAGAACGCTGCAGGCGACGCAGGTGACGGCAGCGTACAAGATCTTGCCCCGCATTCCGAGATGGGGCGTGGTGAAGGTCAGAACGCCCGAAATCGCAAAGGGCACGGAGAGCCACAGGAACCAGGGACGGCACTTACCGTGCCGGCTGCGGACTTTTTCAAACAGAACACCCCAGACAGGAGTGCCGAAAGCGTCGGCGCAGCGCGCGATGAGGAGAATAGAGCCGGCCGCCGCCACCTGTAATCCGTATACATCCACATAGAACTTGAGGATGTAAAAGGAGAAGACGCAGAAGATCAGCTGCCCGCCGATCTCTGGCGCCATGTAGCTGAAGCGCGTGGTCAGTACGGATGGTCTCATTGGATACACGCGTGTAGCAACATGGCGCTGGTCCAGAAGAATGTTGCACGTCGGGGGAAGTTCAAAAGCTTACTCTTCTCTCAGATTGCCAGTATCAGAGCTGAGCACGCAACGTCTTATGCCGGCACCGTTTCTTTTTTGGGAAACGGCCCGAAGGCCTCCGCTGAGTCGCCCTGATGATCGTAAACATTCCTCCCGTTCTTCAGGAAGGGGGTAGCCATCGCCCACGGTTTGCCGTCGGGACGCAGAATGGGCGCTGCGCTGTACTGGGGCAGGTAGACGCGCCGCATGCGGTTGGTGCGGTTGGCGCCGCTGCGATGCAGAACGAAGCTGTCAAAGGCCACGATGCTGCCAGCCGGGACGATGAGTACATCGCCTGGGTCGCTGCCGTTATAGCCCACCAGATCGTTCGTACCGGGTTCCTGCGTGTGGTCGATAATGCGGTTCTTGGTTCCACCGCGGGAGTGCGGCAGCAGATAGACGGTGCCATTCTCTTCACTCACGTCGTCGAGAGTGCACCAGCAGGTCACATAGGGCTCATGTTGCGTGGCCGGATCGTACCACTTCACATAGCCGCTGTCCTGATGCCAGGAGAACTTCATTCCCTGCTCGGCGCCCTTCACCACCCACTGCTCGTGAAAGAGATAGGCTTCGGGCCCGATCGTGGCCTGCACGACCTCTGCCATCAGGTCGCTGAAAATGAACTGCCAGAGCCGGTTGCTGAGGCGGTAACGATTGTTGATGAAGTAACGCTTGCCCCGGTGACTGATGTCCTGCGTCTGCACGCCTTTGGCATCCATCATGGAATCGAAGTAGCCGAGGTAATACGAGCACTCCTCGCGCAACATGCCCAGCATCTCCGGGGGAATCACGCCGGGCAGAACCATGTAGCCTTCGTCGCGGAAAAGATTGCGCTGCTGTTCGGTAATCACCATGCCGAGAACTGTAGATGAGCAGGAGGACGAGGGGCTTCTCATTTTGCAGATAAATTGTTATCGTTTTTTGTCGATGCGTCAACGCCTTCATATTCCCGCAGATTGGGATGGCCAGGTCTGGCGCTATGCCAGCCTGGCCTCCGCCAACCGTCGTCATACCCACGCGGAGCTCGAATTGAACCTGGTAACGCGCGGCGTTGGCTGGTACTGGCTGGGGAATCGCCGTTATCAGATTCGGCGCGGCGACCTGCTCTGGTTGTTTCCGGCGCAAGAGCACATCCTGTTCGAACAGACCTCCGATTTCCGCATGTGGATCGCGGTCTTTCGCCGTCGCGCGATCCGACGGCTCGCCGGCGATGCCTCGGCTCGCGCGCTGCTGAAGCCGAGTTTTGCCGGCGAGACCTGCCGCCGCCTCAAGCCGCACGATTTCGAAAAACTGGAAGAGCTGCTGAGCGAACTTGCCGGCCACCGAGACGAACCGGTGCTGCTGAACGCTGGCTTGACCTATGCGCTGGCAAGTGCCTGGCAATGTTTTCAGCACGCTCCTGACGTGCTGGTGCACGATGTACATCCGGCAGTGGAGCGCGCTTCGCGGCTGATCCGCAGCGGACGTGCTCCGGAGAAACTGAACGATCTGGCATCCGAAGCGGGACTGAGCGCAGCACGGCTGAGCCGCCTGTTTCACCAACAAACGGGCTCCACGCTGGTCGAGTTCCGCAATCGGCAGCGCCTGCAACACTTTCTGGACATCTACGGGACGGGACAAGGGAAAACCATGCTGGGAGCAGCGTTGGAGGCCGGATTCGGAAGCTACCCGCAGTTCCACCGCGTCTTTACGCGGGTGATGGGCTGCTCGCCACGCAATTACCGGCGGGTAACTTCCGGATGATCCTCAAACTCGGCCAGGGTCTCGGCCCAGAGCCGGTCGATCAGGACGCGCAGGACTTTGGCTTCTTCCCAGCTATTCCGGAATGCGGAAAGCGCATAGCCTCCTTCGACGGGGCCGAGCTCGGGGCAGATGAAGATTTCCCGCCCGCTTTCCATGTTCCCTTCCAACCAGCAACCCAGCACCGCCTTGGCGAAAGGAATCCAATCGTGCACTTCGGGCGTGAGTTGGCCATCATCCTGAGTAATGGGCACCTGAACGTGATGGCCGTTGAAGGGCCGGAAATGAAACTGCTGCGCGTGCCGCACCAGGTCCGGCCGGGTCAGCAGGCGCGGGGAAAGATCTTTTGTCAAAAGATGTTTAACCACAGCAAAATGCGAGAAGTCCCAGGAGAGCGACAATCTTTCTCCCATGGTCTGCTGGTAGGCCTCGGCAAGGGCCATGGTCTTCTCCGGCGTTTCCGTGCATGTGTCGCGATGGGTTTCGATCGCAGGAAACACATGGAATTGGCGGGCCGTGCGCATGAGCGCCACCGTCAACTCGAGGGCCTCGGGTGTGAGCGTGTCGTGCCGGCCAAGCTGGACGTTGATGTGAAGCGCCCCCGCATCCTTCAAATCGCGCAGAAGCCCCGCAAAATCCTGCACATTGGCCGACGCCATGCCGCCCACAAAGATGAGGCCGTACCGGCGCAGACCCTCCGCAAGTCCGGGGATCGGAGCCCAGCAAACTCCATCAAATCCGGCTTCGCGAATGGACCGCAGCTTCTCCTCGAGCGTCCATTCGCTCCCCGCGGAGGGGTGGTTCATCAGAGTCCAGAGATTGGCGATGTGACGAAGAACAGGCTTCATGAGGAGGGCCGGGAATCTGGGGATCGCCCTCCTGCCACCATATCATTCCGCAACGGAGTCAACGAATGCCGGTGAAGCCTTCTGCATAATCATGCAGGGCAGCGAAAATCGAGTGAGGGTTCGGCCAACGTACTTGACATGCCGCTCCGCGACAGCTTTGCATAGAGCTATTGCATCTGCCGCAGGATTCCGGTCCGAGCGTTCATGTTTCATGGATGGATTTCGGTTCGCAGGTGCCACGATCCGTACTCTGGAATCGAATATGCCGAGTGAGCGAGGTTCACGCCCCCTGCCGTCCTTATCCCGTCGTCATTTTCTTGCGCTTACAGGTTCCGCCGTAGCCTATTCGCTGACCAGAAGCAGCTCTGCTGAGGAGGCAGCGACCGTTCCAGGCACCCTCCGCGTAAGTGGTCAAACGGAGCTTGCCACCATGCCGCCCGACTATTGCGGCCTCAGCTATGAATCCGCACAACTGGCGAACCCCACCTTCTTTTCTGCGGAGAACCGGCAACTCATTGACCTCTTCCGGGCATTAAGCCCACGGGGCGTGCTGCGCATCGGTGGCGGCACCTCCGAGTACACCACCTACTCGGAGAATCCGCCTTCCGGTCCTCCACCGTTCGAAGTCTTTGGACCGGACACCAGCAAAACAGTGAAGAAAGGCACCATCACCTCCGCCCTGGCGCTGCGTAACCTGCGCACCTTTCTCGATGCGACGGGATGGACCTGTCTCTATGGATTGAATCTGGGCCAGGGCAGCAAGGAGAACGCGGCGGCGGAAGCCGAGGCAGCCTGCCGCATTCTTGGGCCGCGTCTCCTCGCCCTGCAAATAGGCAATGAACCCGATGCCTTCAGCCATTTCCGCCCCAAGGGCTGGGGACCGCAGGATTACATTCGCGAGTGGCTTGCATTCCACGCCGCCATCGTAGCCCGAGCGCCACAGGCAAAGTTTGCGGGGCCTGACATCTCGAACAAGCTTGCTTTTCTGACTGCCTTTGCGGAGATGGCGGCAGCGCAGCGCGACATTGTGCTTCTCACCGTCCACTATTACGCGATGGGGCCGGCGGGAAACCCCGCGGCCACCATGGACAATCTGCTGAGTCCCAATCCGCGGCTCACCACGATGAAGTGGGAGAAGGTTTCCATCGTGCAGGATGCAATGCGTGCGGCGCACCTGCCCTGCCGCATCTCGGAGGCCAACTCCTGCTGGAACGGCGGTCTTGCCGGCGTCTCCGATCGCTTTGCTTCCGCTCTCTGGTGCGCCGACATGATGCTGCACTTCGGATCCCTGGGGATGGCCGGCGTGAATCTGCATGGCGGCGGCAATGGGTGGTACTCGCCTATCGTGGGCAGTCCCTCTTCGGGATTCCCGCGACGCCCGGAGTACTTCGGGATCCAGTTTGCGCAACACTTCGCAGGCGCCACACTGCTTCAGACTGATCTTCAGTGCAAGAACGACCGCATTGTCGCCTATGCAGCTCGAGTACCCAACGGCCGTCGCAATGAATGCATGGTGGCGCTGATCAACAAGACGAATTCTCCCGCGGAGATTCGCCTCGCCGCGGGGCTGAAGGCTGCGAGACACGAGAAATCGCTGCTGCTCACCGCGCCTGCACTCGATGCGAAGGGTGACGTAATCCTGCGCGCTCACAAGATGCGAATCGGATCCCACGGCGTCATTCACCTGGATGCCCATTCGGCGCAGCTGTTCACCGCCGAGTCCACCTCTCTTTAGCGAACTTCGGGAGCTTGCATGCCCAGTATGAATCGCCGCACGTTTCTTCGCGATGCCGCTCTAACCGGGGCGGTGCTCTCGCGGCAAGACCTCTTTGCCCAGTCTTCCGAGCACGCGGATGATTCGAAGCCGGTGAACTGGAGCGGTCTCCGGCTCTTTTTTCATCAGCCCGCAGCCACATGGCAGCGCGCGCTGCCGGTCGGCAACGGACGCCTGGGCGCAATGGTGTTCGGCAATCCGGACGTCGAACGGATCCAGTTGAACGAAGAGTCCATCTGGGACGGCGAATACCGCGACCGCGACAATCCCCGCGCCGGCGCTGCCGTCCCGGAGATCCGCAAGCTGCTCTTCGAAGGCAAGGTGCCCGAAGCCGAAGCGATGGCCGTGAGCGAGATGCTGTCGATTCCACGCCGCATGCCGTGCTACCAGACCCTCGGCGATCTCACGCTCGATTTCTCTTCGTCCGAATCCGGCAAAGGCGCGGGGGCAACCCCGTCCATCTCCGGATACAAACTGGAGCTCGACCTCGATCGAGCGATCGTGACGACAAGCTTCACGCGCGACGGGGTCCAGTTTACGCGTGAGGTATTCTCGTCGGCGCCCGATCAGGTCATCGTGATCCGGCTGACCGCCTCGCAGCGGGGAGCGCTCTCGCTGGTGGCCAGTCTTGGGCGGCCCGGCAACCATCAGACGGCCATCTCCGGCTCCGACGGGCTGCTCCTCACGGGAGAAGCATTGCCAGTCCACGACAATCCCGGCCTGCCGGCGAAGGAGCGTCAAACCGGGGTGCGCATTTTCTCCCGCCTGCGCGCGCACGCCGACGGTGGGAAGATCAGCACCGTTCCAGGCAACGGCGATCAGCCCGCGCAACTGCACATCGCGGGCGCCGATTCCGTTACTCTGCTGCTCGATTGTGCCACCAGCTTCCGCTACCCGGCCGGCGAGGGCGCGATGTCCGCGGCTGTCGTCCGCAATCTTGAGGGCGCGGGCCAACGCAGCTATGCCGAACTGCGCCGCCGCCACATCAGCGATCACCGTGCGATCTTCCGCCGCTGCTCGCTCGAAATTGGCAATGACGATCCCAATGCCGCCGTGCCCACCGACGAACGCATCTTCCGCATCAGGACCGGCGGCGAAGATCCCGGCATCTTTCCGATCTTCTTCCAATTCGGCCGCTATCTGCTCATCTCCAGTTCGCGGCCCGGCACGCTGGCCGCCAACCTGCAGGGCATCTGGAACCAGTATGTGGATCCGCCATGGGGTTCCAAGTACACCGTGAACATCAACGCGGAGATGAACTACTGGAGCGCCGAGCGCACCGGCCTCGCGGACGTCCATCAGCCATTCTTCGATCTCATTGATATGACGGTTCCCGCCGGAACGCGCGTGGCAAAGAGTTATTACAAGGCGCGCGGATACGTAGTCCATCACAATACGGACCTCTGGGGCGATGCCGGCCCGATCGACGGACTGGGCGGCGGCATCTGGGCGATGGGCGCTGCATGGATGTCCACGCAGCTCTGGGAGCATTACCTCTTCTCCGGCGATGTGGAGTTTTTGCGCACTCGCGCCTATCCCAGACTGCGCGAAAACGCGTTGTTCCTGCTCGACTATCTCACCCCATCTCCAGACGGTCACCTGGTCACCGGCCCATCGTGCTCCCCGGAGAATTCCTACCGGCTCCCAGACGGCACGGCTGCGCACCTGTGCATGGGGCCGACGATGGATATCGAAATCACCCGCGCCATCTTCCACGAGACAAGCGAGGCGGCGAAGGTCCTCAATGTCGATGCCGATCTGCGCGAGCAGATGGCGAAGGCGGCTTCGAGGCTGCCTCCCTTCAAAATCGGGCGTTACGGAAACCTGCAGGAATGGCAGCAGGATTACGTTGAAGTGGAGCCCGGCCACCGTCATATTTCGCACCTGTGGGCGCTCTATCCCGACGATCAGATCACGCTCCGCGATACTCCCAAGCTGGCGGAGGCCTGCCGCGTCACATTGAATCGGCGGCTGCAGTACGGCGGCGGCAGCACCGGCTGGAGCCGCGCCTGGATCGTGAACTGTTTCGCGCGCCTGGAGGACGGCGACCGCTGCCACGAGCAACT
>DAIDLI010000167.1 GCA_027449545.1 Acidobacteriaceae bacterium
CTCGTCGGCCGCGGCGGCTCCAGAGACCCAATCCCTCAACAGCGTAGCGGGCGATGAGGTGAGGGCGCCCGCGGCCATTCAGCAGGATCTCGACCGCATCCAGCGCGACTTGACCCAGGCCCTCTCCGCACAGGTAGCAGCCCACGCCGTCTCCATCCAGATGCAGCGCGACGGGCTGGTCATCAGCCTGCGCGAGGCCGGCTTCTTCAACTCCGCCTCGGCCGATCCCAAACCGGCGGCGTTGCCCACGCTGCGCGCCATCGCGGCCCGGCTCGGACAGGAGCCCTATGACATTCGCGTCGAAGGCCACACCGACAATCAGCCCATCCACAACGCCCAGTTCGACTCCAACTGGGAACTGTCAGCCGCCCGCGCTACCAGGATCGCGCGGCTGTTTCTCCAGATCGGTGCCATTCCACCCGAACGGCTCTCCGCCGCCGGTTACGGAGAGTTTCATCCCGTGGCCAGCAACAGCACCCCCGAAGGCCGCGCCACCAACCGGCGCGTCGACTTGGTCGTCATGCCCCGCACCCGCTTCAACTTCGCCCAGACGCCGGCGGCAGACAATGGCCCCTGGCGCAGGGTGACAGACGGCGACAACCCGGCCACCGAAGAATATTTCGAAGATCCGTAGCGGATGAATCCAGGCCCTGCTCAGGCCCTTGCCACCGCGGTGACCAGCCCTGGAATATCGGAGATCGTCGCTTCCGCTGCCGGCTCCCAACCGCGCTCCCGCAACGTGGCGCTGGTGATCGGGCCGATCGAGATGGCTCTCACTCCTGCAAACGGAAAGGAAATTCCCGCCGCCCGCGCCGCATCCGCCAAATGCGTTACGCTCGATGAACTGGTGAAGGTGGCGGCATCGATGCCCTGCTCGAGCGCTTTGCGCAGCAGTTCCGGTGCGGTCTCCGGCATCACGTTGCGATAGGCATCCACCGCGTCCACTGTGGCGCCGGCGTCGCGCAGCATATCCGGAATCACGTCGCGCGCGCCCTCGGCCCGGGCAAACAGAATTCGCTTCCCCGTCACCTGTCCCGCCAGCAACTCCGCCAGACTCTCCGCTACAAAATTCTCCGGAACCGCGGAGACCTCCAGGCCGGCCTGGCGCGCCGCGGCAGCCGTCGCCTCGCCCACTACCGCCACCTTCAACCCAGAGCTTCTGTCCACGAGGCTGCTCCATGCAATGGCGCGCACCGTGTTGGCGCTGGTCAGAATCAGCCAATCGTAGGTATTCAGTTGACGCAGCGCCGCGTCCAGCGGGCCGCCATCCAGCGGCGGGCGAATCTCCAGCACCGGCACCTCGACCGGCTCGAAGCCGGCCGCGCGCAGGGCATTGCTCAGCTTGCCGGCCTGGTGCGCCGCGCGCGTCACCAGCACGCGCCCACCCGCCATCAGGCAGCTCCCGGAGTTCCGCTCGGCGCAAGCAGCCGCGCCGCGCCGCCTTCCCGCAGCATGGCCGCCACCCGTTGGCCCAGCTCCGTCGGGTCCGCGCCATCGCGCGGAGCGCGGGTGCGCACCCGCACCACCTCGCCAGTCTCGGGCGAAGCCACAACCCCAAAGATCTCGTCCCAGATTCCCGCCTCCACCCGCTCCGAACCGATGCAGGGACGGCAGTGGACTCCGATCGGCACCTGGCATCCCCCGCCCAACGCCGCCAGCGCCGCGCGCTCGGCGGTCACCGCAAAGCGCGTGTCGCTGTGGTTGAGAAACGACACCGCCGAGAGCGTAGCTCCATCGTCCTTGCGGGTCTCGATGCCCAGGCAGCCCTGTCCTGCCGCGGGACAAAAATCCTTCGGGTCCAGCCGTTCGCGCAGCCAATCCGTCTTCCCCAGCCGTTCCAGCCCCGCCGCCGCCAGCAGAATCGCTTCCACCTGCCCCTCGGCCAGCTTGCGCAGCCGCGTGTCCACGTTCCCGCGAAACTCCACAATCTCAAGATCCGGCCGCAGCGCCTTCAACTGCGCACGCCGGCGCTGGCTGCTGGTGCCTACCCGGGCCCCCTTCGGCAGCTCCGCCAGGTGCGTGTGCTGCACCGACACAAAGGCATCCCGCGGATCCACCCGCGGCGGCGTGGCCGCCAGCGCAAACGGTGCCGGCAGCTCCGTGGGCAGGTCCTTCAGCGAGTGCACCGCAAGGTCCACGCGCCCCTCGGCCAGCGCCTCTTCAATCTCTTTCGTGAACATGCCCTTGGAACCGACCTGCGCAAACGTTACCTCTTGCAGCCGGTCCCCGGTTGTCTTGATGATCTCGATCTCGACGGTGTGCCCCTGGCCGCGCAGCAGCGCGGCAATGTGGTTGGCCTGCCACAGCGCGAGCTCCGAACCCCGGCTGCCGATGCGCAGATTCATCGCCGCACCTCCACCGGCCGCCGCACATCCGGCTCGCCTTCCAGCTCCTCCGGCCCCTTGACCTCGCCATTCCTGCCCGCGCTCTCCACCTGTGCCCCCGAGACCGACCACTCTTCGCAAAGCGCTTCCAGCTTCACAGAATCCCCTTCGCGCGCCGCCTGCTTCAGCGCTTGCATCGGTGGATGCAGAAACTTGTTCACCAGGCCACGGGTCAAGGCCTCCACCGCGGCCAACTGCTCCGGCGTCAGCGTGCCCAGCCGTGCATGCATGCGCTGGATCTCGCCCATCCGGATCTCCTCCGCCCGCCGCTGTAACGCCACGATCGCCGGCGCCACATTCACCGTGCGCTGGCGCTGGTGGAAGCGGTCCACCTCGAGCGCAATCAGCGCCTCCGCATCCACCGCCTGCCGGCTGCGCTCCTCCATGTGCGAGGCCGCCACCTGCTGCAGGTCGTCGATGTCGTAGACGAAGATGCCGTCCAGCTTGTTCATCTCCGGATCGACATCGCGCGGCACCGCAATATCGATGAAGAACATGGGCCGGTTCTTGCGGCGATGCAAAAACGCCTGCCCGTGATCCCGGCGGAAGATAGGATGCGGCGCGCCCGTCGAGCTGATCACGATATCCGCCTCGCTGGCTGCCTCGTAAAGTTGCTCGTAGGGGATCACCCGCCCGTCAAACTCCTCGGCCATGCGCCGCGCCCGCTCCAGCGTCCGGTTGCTCACCAGGATGTTCCCGGCGCCCTGCTGCACCAGATGCCGCGCCGCCAGCTCGCTCATCTTGCCGGCCCCCACCAGGAACACCGTGCGGCCCTGCAACGACCCGAAGATCTTGCGCGCCATATCCACCGCGACCGAGGCGATGGAAACCGAGTTCGACCCGATCCCCGTCTCCGAGCGCGCCTTCTTGGCCGCGGCAAAGGCGCTTTGCAGCAGATGGCCCAACTGCCCGGCCACCGTGCCCGCCTCGCGCGCCACCGCGTACGCCTCTTTCACCTGGCCCAGAATCTGCGGCTCGCCCACCACCATCGAATCCAGACTCGCTGCCATGCGGAAGAGGTGGCTCACCGCCTCCTTGTCCCGGTACTTGTAAAGGTGCGGCTCCAGATGCGCCGGATCCAGCCCGAAGTGGTCGGCCAGAAAACGGCCCAACTCCACATCCGGCCCCTCAACCGCCGCCAGAATCTCCACCCGGTTGCAGGTGGAAACAATCATGCACTCCGTCACTCCCGGCGTAGCCGCCAGCGCCTGCACCGTCTCCGGCAGGTCGTCGCGGCGAATCGCGACCTGCTCGCGCAGCGCGATGGGCGCGGTCTTGTGATTCACGCCGATGAGTACCAGTGTCATTTGGGACCGAACCTGTTCAGTTGGCTAAAGAGATTGGCCGCCCACACCGCCATCAGCACCACCAGCACCGCCCCGGAGACATAAGCCGCCCGGCGTCCCCGCAGTCCCGTGCCCCGGCGCAGCCAAAGCAGCACCACGTAAATGAACCAGCTCACGAACGATGCCACCACCCGCGGATCCAGCAGGTAGCCGGCGCCCACTGAAGTCTCCTGCACCAGCACCGCCCCCAGAATCAGCCCCACCGTCATGAACGGGAAACCGAACTCCAGCGTGGCATGCGCAATCCGCTCCAGCGTCGCCAGCGGCGGCAGCCGCTCCATCAGCGACCACTTCGACTTTCTCCCCGGCTTGGGCTTGGATTTGATCCGCCGCTCCTGCACCAGATACAGCATCGAAGCCAGCAGGCTGAAGCACAGCGCCGCATAGGCCAGCAGCAGCGCGATGATGTGCGCCACCAGCCAGCTCATCCGCTCTCCCTCCGAGGGGAAAAAGTACCGTCCCGACCCCAGCGCCGGAATCAGAACCAGCAAAAAGGTGGCCGGCAAAGCAAAGATGCCCATCGACACCGCGTCGTAGATCCACCAGACCAGGAAGAACAGTCCGGCAATCGTGAACCCGAGCAGCGATTCGATCTCGCGGGCGCCCACCGGCATCCAGCGGTGCGCCTGCACCAGCATCTCCACTACCGAGACGAAATGAAAGAAAAAGGCGATGCCCCCGACGTGCACGCAGATACTGCGCCAGCGCTCCCGGTTTTCCAATACCGCCGGGAAGACCGCGACACACGCCGCTGCGTAGAGGATGGCCGCAACTCGGAGCCAGAGGAGGTACATCTCGATCTCACCTTAAAGGGTTTAGGAGCATTTCACTGTGATGTAAATCACCAATTTAAGCGTACGAGACCCCGCCCCATCCGCCCCTGCAAAAAACAGGCAGATGGTTGTCTTCATGGTAATGGTTTCAGGGATTTTGCGCCCGCCGGGAGGATGCCGTGCGGCCCGCGGAAGAACAGGCGGGAACCACCCTCGCCTCAGATTGAAGGCCAGCCTTTCGGTCAGTTTCTGTTACCGAATCGAAGAATCTACGCGCACGATTCCAGGTTCAGGGCCTTCGCACCCTGCCCTCGCGCCGCGCCCGCAGCATTCCGCTGAACGACTCCTGGGCCCGCGCGACCGAAGCCCCCGAGACCATCACCGCGGCAAACGAAACGATCGCGGACAGCCACTCCCAAGCCTTCATCGCGGGCGGACCCTCCCTACAACTTGGATGTGGCCCACCCGCTCCGCGTCGGTCACGGCCAGAACCTGCAGCCGATTGCAGGGTTAATCTCGACGCCACACCCGGAATTCCCGCGTCCAGCGGCAGCCGCCGGTCCGGGAAATGTGCCCCGGTTTTGCACCTCCGGCCGTCTACCCTCAGCCTCGCTGCCGCGATACCCTAAAAACCAACGTGATCCTCGACGACCCCAACCAGAACAGCCCGGCTCTGCTCGATCCCGCGCAGCAGGCGGCCTCCGCTTCCCGGCCCGGAGAATCCCCTCAAGTGGCTGAAAACAACCCGAAAGACGTCGGAACCGCGGTCCTCGAACCTCCGCCCGGATTCTCCCTCACCGCCCAACCCGGCGAAAAGCAGCCCGAGCTGACCCCCTTCATGCGCCAGTGGGCCGCCGCCAAGCACGAGAATCCCGATGCCCTGCTCTTCTTCCGCATGGGCGATTTCTACGAGCTCTTCTACG
>DAIDLI010000168.1 GCA_027449545.1 Acidobacteriaceae bacterium
GCGCCGATACCCGAGGTCTTCTGGGTGGCGATCTGCTGGAAGGCGTTCAGGATGCCGACCACGGTGCCGAACAGGCCGACGAAGGGAGCGGTGGCGCCGATGGTGGCGAGCACCGAGAGGCCCCTCTTCAGCTTGGCGTGCACGATGGCCTCGGCGCGCTCCAGAGCGCGGCCCGAGCTCTCGATGGTCTCCTCGGTAGGAGCGCCGGCCGAAGCGCGGAACTCCTGCAGGCCGGCGGTAACCACCTCGGCCAGGTGCGACTTCTTGTTGCGGTCAGCGATCTTGATGGCTTCCTCAAGCTTGCTGTCCTTGAGCGCGCCCGCGACCTTGGGAGCGAATTCGCGCGACTGCTTGCGGGCTGCGGAGAAATAGAGGTAGCGGTCGATCATCACGGCCAGAGACCAGATCGACTCGATGAACAGAAGGATGGCCACGGCGCGGGCCAACCATCCCATGTGGCCCCACAGGCCCATGGGGCTGAAGCTGACCGTTTGCTCATCCTGGAACATGGCCAGGCTGTTGACCGCGTGCGATGCAAAGTGCGTGAGCTGAGCGAGAATCACTGAATCGTTCCTCCTAAGGAGTTTGTGAGCTGGATGGACCCGCCGGCGGCGGGGTTAAGAATGCAGCAGAGAGAGCAGAAGCCACACTCAGGTCTGAGTTAGGCCTCCTCTACAGACGCAGCAGGAGGCCAGAAGTCTGAATCATCCACCCAGGGTGAAAATCACGTTCACCGTGGTCTCGACCTCAACCGGCTCATTATTGAGCAGATAGGGCCGGTAGCGCCATTGCCGTACGGCGTCGAGGGCGGCCTCTTGCAGCATGGCCGGTCCACTGATCACGCGCAGATTCTCAATCTGCCCGGTCTTGGAGATGGTCGCCTGCAGAACCACCGTGCCCTGGACGCGGGCCGCCTTGGCGATCGGTGGGTAAATAGGCTGAACCTTGGAGATCAGCATGCCCACCATGACGCCGGCGGAGATGGCGACCTTCTTGGGAGCGGCGGCCTTCACCTTCGGTCCGTTGCCGCTGCCGAAGATGCTACCCATGACGCCCGCTCCGGAACCACCCATCCCTTCCATGCCGGCCACACCAAAGCTCGACGGCGGAGCCTCCTTGGTGGTGACCATGGCGATGTTCTTGGGAATCCTGGTCGGCGCAGTCAGCTGATTGTTCATCATCTCCGACTGCACATGCACCACATGCACCTGCTGAGGCGGCGGCGGCGGGGGCGGCGGCGGCGGCGGCGGCGGCGGCGCAAACAGCATGGTCTCCATGGCCGCCTTGGGGAGCGCTTCAGGGTAGATCAGGGGAATCAGAATCAGCAGGAACAAGATGGAGCCATTGAGGATGAAGGTGAACATCATCCAACGGCCACTCTTGGTCGCTTTCCTGATCTTGCCCGAGGATTCAAATGTGGAATCTTCAAACATAGCCAGCCTCGAATCGGGTGGTTTGGTTACCTTAAGTTAGACACCGCCGAAACAGAAATTGTTCCCGCGGAAGCCGTGCCCTAAATAGAAGCGAAATCACCTTACCAGATGGGCCTCTGCCCTGCCAACTTACCGGAACAAGCCGTTTGTTTGGGTAGGTTCTTAACCCCGGGCCGGTGCGGCCCGGGGCAAACGATCCGTACATTGTGTTTACCTAAAAATGCCTGAAAATAACCGCTGCTCTACTTAGATGCAAAATTTATCGGCTGCGCCGTGCCGCGGGCAGCGCTACCGCCCCGCCCTTTTTCGACCGCGATTCCTGCCACGCCACCAGCATGGGCGCGGCCACCGCGATCGAAGAATAAGTCCCGATAAGAATACCTACCACCAGGGCAAATGAAAAGCCCCTTAGCACCTGGCCGCCGAAAATATAGAGAGAGAGGACGGTCAGAAAGGTGAGGCCCGAGGTCAGCACCGTCCGGCTCAGCGTCTGGTTGATGCTGCGGTTGACCAGCTCCGGCAGCGGCTCCCGCCGGCTGATGCGCAGATTCTCGCGGATGCGGTCGAAGACCACGATGGTGTCGTTCATCGAGTAGCCAACCAGCGTCAGGATGGCGGCAATCACCGTCAGACTGATCTCCTGGCCGGTGAGCGCAAAGAAGCCAACCGTGATCAGAGTGTCATGGAAGCAGGCGATCACCGCGGCCACGCCGTAGATTAACTGGAACCGGAACCACAGGTAGACCAGCATGCCCAGCAGCGAATAAAGGGTGGCCAGGGCCGCCTGCCGTTCGAGCTGGTGGCCGACCGTGGGACCCACCACCTGCACATTGCGGATGGCGAAGGGATTGTTGTAGTGCTGCGTGAGGGCGGTTTCGATCTGCCGCCGGCCGGCATCGAGCGTGTTCTCGTTCATGCGCTCGGGCAGGCTGATCAGAACCTCGCGATTCGCCGCCTGGCCGAAGGTGGTGATGCGCGAGTCGCGGATGCCGGTGGCATCGATCGCGGCGCGAATCTTGTTCAGGTCCGGCGCGTTCTGGAAGCGTACTTCAACCTGCGTGCCGCCGCGGAAATCGACGCTGAGCGGCACCGGGCTGTGCAGCCCTTCCACGGTGTGCACCCAGTTCCAGCTCATCTTCACAATACCGGCAACGCTGAAGATCAGCGAGAAGGCGAGGAAGTACCACTTCTTCCCCAGCCAGTCGACTTGAACGTCATGAAAAAATTCCACTGCGTATCTCCAAAATTCAGCTTCTAGCTTTTAGCTTCCAGCCATTCCCTGCTCATCCGCGCCTGCTTCGAGAAGGCATCTGGAAGCAGGCGGCTGGAAGCGAGTGGCTGCCGTTAGATCGAAACCATTTCGCCCGGCTTGAGCCTGTTCAGGTGCGCCTCGAAGATAACCCGCGAGACGTAGACGGCGGTGAACAGGTTGGCCAGCAGACCGAAGGTCAGCGTGACGGCAAAGCCCTTCACCGGGCCGGTTCCGAACAGGAACAGGATGGCTGCCGAGACGATGGTGGTCACGTGCGTATCCACGATGGTCACCCAGGCGTGGGCAAAGCCCTGATCCACCGCAGCGGCGGCGGCCTTCCCAGCCCGGATCTCTTCGCGGATGCGCTCGAAGATCAGCACGTTGGAGTCGACGCCCATACCTATGGTCAGGATCACGCCGGCGATACCGGGCAGCGTCAGCGTAGCCCCGGAAAAGCCCATGAACCCAAGCAGGATCACCAGGTTCAGGAACAGCGCCAGGTCGGCATTGACGCCCGAGCCGCGATAGTAGACCAGCATGAAGGCCCACACCAGCAGCACGCCCACGATCGCGGCGGTAACGCCCTCGCGGATGGAGTCGGCGCCCAGCGAGGCGCCCACGGTCTGCTGCTGGAGATAGACCAGCGAGGCCGGCAGAGCACCGGTGCGCAACAGTTTGGAGAGGTCCATGACCTCCTGCTGGCTGAAGGAGCCTTCAATCTCGCCCTGGTCGCGGATGCCGCTCTTGATGACGGCAACCTCGCGCACCCGGCCGCCCATCATCACCGCCATGCTCTTGCCGACGTTGTTGCTGGTGAAGTCCCAGAAGCGGTTGCCGGCCTCATCGGTCAGCGTGAAGTCCACGGTGCGCTGGCCGGTGTTGGGGTTGGTGCCGGGCTGGGCCGAACGGAAGTCGCTGCCGGCCACTACCGAGACGCGCTTGAGCACGTAGACGCGATCCGAGTTGTCGTTGGTGGAACCGGAGCCGTGCACCAGCTCATCCTCGGGAGGAAGCGTGCCACCCAAGGCGGCAATGGCGGACTGCTCGTCGGAATAGCCGTTGGGATCGCCCTCGACCTCGTGAATCTCTAGACGGGCGGTGGACTGGATGATCGTCTTGACGCGATCCAGATCGCTGATGCCGGGCAGCTCCACCAGGATCTGGTTGGCGCCCAGGTTGTACTCCTGGATCAGCGGCTCGCTCACGCCCAGCGAATCGACGCGGTCGCGAATGGTCTCGATAGCCTGCTGAAGGGTCTTGGCCTCCAGATCGCGCTCCACCTGCGGCTTCATGGTCAGCGTGAAGCTGCCGGTGCCGTTGCTGTTGACGTCGTACTCGTTGGAGTACTTCTGATCGAGCAGCGAGCTCACCGCGCTGGAGTTGTTGGGGCTGACGCCGTCGATCTCGATCAGCTCAGGCTTGCCGCTCTCGTCATGCTTCAACGGATCGGGCTTGAAGACCTGCGAGAAGCCCAGGTTGGCGGCCTTGAGGTCCTGCTGCACGCGCGCGGCGGTGTTGTCGGTCTCGGCATTGACGGCTTCCTTCACCTGCACCTGCAGGATCAGGTGAGCGCCGCCGCGCAAGTCCAGACCCAGATGGATCCGCTTGGTCAGCGCAGTCGCCAAATCCTTGCCGCTCAGCCCGCCCGGCACTCCGAAGATGCCGTACAGGAAGACAACCAGAACGGCGATGATCAGCGCAACCTTGTTCTTGAGATTCTTTTTCATTTTCCCGCTTCTCTGCTCGAAAAAAGTAAAGCACGGAGGGCACAGGCCGCCGCGCGGCCGAGTTACTCCGAGGTCTCCTGGGTGGTCACCGAGGCGATGGCGCTCTTGGCAATCTCCAGCTTCAGATTGTCAGGAGCCACGCGGATGATGACGACATCGTCCTTGAGGGAAAGAATGACCCCGCGAATGCCTCCGGCCGTCGTGATCCGGTCGCCGGCCTTGACCGCCGCCAGCATCGACTGCCACTGCTTCTGCCGCTTCTGCTGCGGCCGGATCATGAGGAGATAGAGAACTCCAATCAGGAGCAGAGGCAGAAGAAGGGTCATTCCTCCGCTCGCCGCCGAAGGCGCAGCCAAAAGAATCGCTGTTGCCGCCATAGTTATTGCCACACTCATCCTTTACTTGCCCGGCGGACTCTTGCGCCGCCCAGGCACAGGAATCGCCGCCGCGGCGGAACTCCCGTGGAAAGATTTGTCTCCGGGAACGGTCCTGCGATTGGCCCTCATCCTCCGGCTGCGCTGCACGCCGCAACTGACCGGCTTGTTGCGCAAAAGGATCGAACCGCTAACGGGAAACCGCTATGGCCGCGCCCATTCACTACATCGCGGCCCAGGCGCTGAAAGCAGGAACCGAATCACGCCGCCATGCTGCCGCGGAGCATCTCCCCAACCCTGCCTTCGACTGCTTCCTGTTCGACACAGCGCCCCCCTGGATTTGCGACACGGGAAACCAGGACCGTCCAGGCCGTCCCTACCGCCCGCATGCCAAAAGAGTGCCTTTCAAGATAAGATACGCGCGGCCGGTAGCGTGTCAAGGACGGGAACCGAGGGGACGAGCAGGCAGGGACAGGCCGCCTGCTCAGGGGCAGGTTAATTGTGCCTTGGCGCCCACGCCCTCGGCGCAGACCCTTCCCGCAGGATCGATCACATTGCAGACCGGCCCAGGCCCCTGCGGCGTGTCCACCCACGCTTCGATGATGGTAGTGCCAGCCGCCGTGCATTGCGCCAACCCGGTCTCGGCGATGGTGGCCACCGGCCAGTTAAAGCGGCCCCAGTTGGCCTGGAGAGGCGTCACCGTGTAGGGCGCGGTGTTGTAGTGGCCGGTAGCGACGAACTGCACCTGACTGGAGCCTGTGCCCGGGGCGCCCGCGGACGGGGTGATGGTGAGCGAGAGCAATTTTCGTGTCGGAGACCCTCCGCAACCGATCAGAACAAGCGCGGCAGCGGCCGACATCTGTGCCATCAGGCAAACGTGGAGAGCTCTCATGGCAGCCTCCGCGATCATCCTACACCCGTTGTTCTGCGGGCAATGGCGCCGACCTCTCCTTATGGACCGCTTAGATTCCCGCTACTCCCGCCTTATCGCCCGCGGTTTCCACTGGAGTCACGGTGCATCCCAGGGCTCCCGTCGATCTGCGGGCAGCCGGCGCACCGCAATGCCAGCGCGGGACCGAGCCAATGCATCTTTCCTGGGAACAATGGAGCATCGCCATCCCCCTCGGGATTGCTGTCCTCTTCCTGCTCTGGTTCCTGTGGAACCTGTGGCAGGAGGGAAAATAGCAGGAGCATCTGGAAATTGGCACGGCTGCTCAGCGCGGAGCCGGCGCCGCTGAATCGCCGGCCTCCTCGCCGGAATCCTCCACCAGCACGGCCGAGCCAGGCACAAAGTTGAAGACGATTGGATCTTTGCCTGCGGGATGAAAGAGGATGCGCATGGGGTCGCGCTGCCACTCCGGCAAGGCGCACGCCGGCCGGGGATGATTGGCCGCATCGAAGGCGAAAAGCTTTTTCGAGAGCACCGGACGGCGCACCCCGATCTGCGCCACGACCGCGTAGAGACTCTTGCCGCTGGCGGTGATGCCGCAGTAAGCGCCGTAGTCCCGGAACCAGGCCACCTGGCTGACGCCGGGATCGTAGTCGGGCAGGCGCAGCGCGGCGATGTGGCCGCTGCCGCGGTCCACCAGCAGCCACGGGCCGCGCTGCCACGCCCACTGGCCGAGTTTGTCGCCGGGCAGCGTGTCGTTGAGCCGCAGGGCGCGGCGCACCACGAAACTGCGGTCGGTCACATCGTGGGCATCGCCAGTGGTCCACTCCTTTAC
>DAIDLI010000169.1 GCA_027449545.1 Acidobacteriaceae bacterium
GGATCCGCCCTCGTCTGCGATTGATATTTTCAGCTCGTTCATTTTTCCTCCTTCTCCCCCTGTTCTTTGCGGTCCGAACCCATTAAGCTGAAAATCAAACCTTCCCCCACTAGAGAAGGTGGCAGTGTTCGGGACCCCAGGTAAACTGAACGGCTTTTTGAATTTCCTCATCTGCGTGACTGCCCTTTTCCTGCCCATATCCCGCGGCCATGCACAGGCCGCTCGTGGTGGGGATGCAGAGTTACGCACAATCTCCGCTCCCATTTCACCCGCAATCCGCAGCTCTGCGGGTTTCCTTCTGGCGGCCGAACCCCTTCCGCAAGCCGATGCCATCGATGACAGCGAGTTGGTCTTCAGGCCGGCCTCCTGGCAGGACTGGCTGCTTATTGTTTTGCTGCTGGCCGGAGGCGCCGTCGCCGTGCTGCTCCTCTGGCGCTGGCGGCAGCGCGATCTTGTTTACCAGAAGCGCGCTCTCGAAGATGCAGTGCAGCGGCGCACGCAAGATCTTGAAAGCGAAAAGAAAGAGCTGCTGAACGCGCGCGAGCAGATGCGTCACTATGCCGAGCGCGATGGGCTGACCGGCTTGTGGAACCACCGCATCATCATCGATCAGTTGCGCCGCGAGGTGGACCGGGCTCAGCGCAACGGCACGCCGCTCAGCGTGATCCTCGCCGATCTGGACAGGTTTAAATCCATCAATGACACCTTCGGCCACCCCTGCGGCGATGCGGTGCTGCGCGCCATCGCCGAAATCCTCACCTGCTCGGTACGCAGCTACGACTGGGTCGGCCGTTACGGCGGCGAGGAGTTTCTGATCATCCTGCCCGGCGCCAGCGTGGCCCACGCGCGCAGCCGCGCCGAACAACTGCGCGCCAGCATTGAGTCCGCGCGGATTCCCGACGGCAACCGGAATATTATTCAGATGACCGCCAGCCTGGGCGTAGCCTCCGGTGTTCCTGCCGATTTTGAAGGACTCTTGCGCGCCGCGGACGCGGCTCTCTACCGCGCCAAGCACAGCGGGCGCAATTGCGTGGTGGCCACAGAAGTCGATCCACCCTGCCAGCCCTAGAGCGCTCGCGTGCCGCGCCTCGCCGAACCACCCCCGCGTTTTTCCGCGCATCTAAGCTAGGCGCGTCCCTATTGCACGCAGGGCGCATTGTGCCCGTCCGCGATGAACCTTCGCGGAGCCGGGGTTCTACTTTTTGCGCCGCAAGCCTTCACCCAACTCGCGGAGTCCAATGAAATTTTCGCCATGGCTGTTATGTGCGGTTGTTGTTGCCGTCGCAGGAAAGCAGTGCGCATCCGCCCAGGCGGGCACGCATCAGGCTTTGCCTGCTCCGGCTGTCCAGATACTCCCCGGCCCTGACGCGGCCGACACCGGGCCGCAGGGTTCCACCTACATTCCCGTCGACTACTGGATCTATCCCGCGATGGCCCGGCTGCAGGCGCTCGGCTACGTGGACACGGCCTATCTCGGTCTGCGCCCCTGGACGCGGCTCAGCGTGGTCCACATGCTGGAGAGATCAGAGCCCAAGATCGAAGCCAACCCGAACGATACCGAGGCGCAGGAGATCTTTCTGGCCTTGGCGCGCGAATTCCAGCCCGACCTCGAACACGCCTCCGGGTTGATGCGGCCGCGCACCCAACTGGAGAGCGTCTACTCTCTGGTCCGCGGCATCGGCGGCACTCCGCTGCGCGACAGCTACCACCTCGGCCAGAGCATCATCAACGACTACGGCCGTCCCTACGAGAGCGGCTTTAACAATTACAGCGGCTTCAGCGCGCGCGCTTCAGTCGGCCGCCTGTCGCTCTATTGGCGCGGTGAGTACCAGCATGGACCCTCCGCCATGGGCTACTCACCAGCACTGGCCGCGTTCCTGTCGAACACGCTCGACCAGGTGCCCTATGCCAGCAATCCCAACCAGGACACCATTCCCGCCGGCCTGATCCCCACTGCAAACGATATGCGCGTCCTGGAGGCCAACCTCTCCTTCCATCTCGCCGGCCATGAGATCTCATTCGGCAAAACCGACCAATGGCTCGGCCCCGACAAGGGCGCCTCCATGCTGTGGAGCGACAACGCCGAAGACATCTACCAGTTTCAGATCAACCGCATTGAACCGCTCTACGTTCCGCTGTTGTCGAAGCTGACCGGGCCCTTCCGCTACGTCTTCTTTGTCGGCAGCCTCAAAGGGCACACCGCGCCCGAGGGACCCTGGGTGCACATGGAGAAGATCAGCTTCAAGCCCACCCGTAACCTGGAGTTCGGCTTCGATCGCATGGCCATCTGGGGCGGCGAAGGCCACGAGCCCATTACACTGCACACCTTCCTGAAGAGCTTCTTCAGCTTCTCCAATGTGTCGGGCGCCGTGAAGTATTCGCGCAACGATCCGGGATACCGGCTGGGCACCTTCGACTTCACCTGGCGGCTCCCCTTCCTGCGCAAATGGGTTACGCTGTACACCGATTCGCTGGTCCATGATGACGTGAGCCCCGTCAGCGCGCCGCGCCGCGCCGGTTACCACCCGGGCATCTACCTGGCGCGCTTTCCGCATTTCGAAAACCTGTCCCTACGCGTGGAGGGCGCGAGCACCGACACCGTCAGCGCCTCCATGCAGGATGGCCAGTTTCTCTACTGGGAGCAGGTGCAGAAGCAGGGCCCGACCAACAAAGGCTTTCTGGTGGGCGACTGGATAGGACGCCAAGGCAAAGGCGGCCAGGCCTGGCTCACCTACCATCTCTCTCCGCGCGAGGAGGTCGGACTCGAATACCGCCGCGCCAAGGCGGCCTCCGGCTTCATTCCCGGCGGCACCACGCAGAACGACTTCATCGTTCACCTGCGCAAGCGGATTCGCCGTCAGCTCGAAGTCCGCGGCCGCCTGCAATACGAGGAGTGGAAAGCGCCAATCTACAAGACCGGCCGACAGAGCGACACCACCGCCGCAGTGCAGCTTACCTGGTACCCGTAAGGCGAGTACGCTTGACGGCCTCGACAGTGAGCGGCGCGGTCTCCGGATCGCGCCGTTCGCGCATGCGGCTTTCCATTTCGAACGCTTCCTGCTCCAGAAGCGAATTGGCGAAGGTGCTGTCCCAGCGGCGCAGCGCGCTGTTCAGGATCAGCTTCAGATCCGACAGGCAGGTCGCATGCGCCATGTACTCGGCGTCCAGACGCCGCTTGGTGGGCAGCACCACCTTGTGGTAGTAGGTGTCCAGGCAGTGCTTGGGAACGCGGTCGAGCACGGTCTCCTCGCGCGCGAAGGCAATCGTCGCGGCGCCGGTGATGCCCGGCCTGCAAGGCAGATCGACGACCACATGTTCCGGCATCTTGGGCCGCGGGCCCACCAGGCTCATGTGCCCGGCCAGCACATTGAAGACCTGCGGCAGCTCATCCAGCTTAAAGCGGCGCAGGAATGGCCCGATGGAAGTAAAGGGTTGATTGTCCGCCGTCGTCACCGCATGGTAGCTGGCATCCACATCGTGCACCAGCGTGCGGAATTTCAGGATGGTGAAGGTGCGGCCGTGCGCGCCCACGCGCTTTTGCAGAAACAGCACCGGCCCGGAAGAAGTCAGGCGGACGGCCAGCGCCACCGCCAGCAGAACCGGGATGACCACCGGCAGCGCCAGCAGCACGCACACGCAATCGAAGATGCGCTTGGCAGCCGACTGCGACCATGCGCTCAGCGCGCGATCGCCGCGAAGATTCAGGAGGAGCAGAGGCTCGCGCAAGGGAATCTCCGCTACTCCGCCAGGCTCCGCATCGACATTCTTTTGCCGCCCGTGCGGTATCTCAAGTTCAGAAGTTTCGACAGGATGCGGAGCAAAGGAGCCAACCTCCACGACAGACCCTCCAGAAAAGCGGTGGTATCCATGAGCGGGCAAAATTCGATCGCATGCAGTTCCCAGGAGTATTCAGCCTCTCTCCGGGCGCACACAGCCGCCGTTTGTCTGCCGCAGCGACTCCATGCGGCACGGAGGCAACACGACTGCAAGAAGCCACAAGAAGACAAGAGAAATTCAAAAACCTCGCAGATGGGGCTTCCTTCCCTCGCCGCTCGAAGAAATTCCTCGAGCGACGCGCCATCGCCTGACCCGGAGAAGAGTCAAGCCTGATCATGCTGTAGGGATAGATGCTGCTCGCAATCCGCGCGCCGCCCGGAGGGCAATTCCTGCAAACAGTGCAACCAAATGCACTCAACCCTGCATCTCTCTATGTCATAGTGAGCTGCTAACCGAACGGCCGAACGTGATATTCGGTGCAGGCCCAGGAACGCGAACGAGTAGACCTTCAACCGTCGAATTGCTTTTTTTTGCGCAGCGCCGCAGATGCTTGCGGCGTTTCAGTTCTGACCCAAGCAAGCCATCATGTCCGATACTCCCAGAGACTTGAACAAAGACTTCGATCGTTCGCCTCTCCGAGCTTCTCTCGTTTCCGGCAGCACGCCGGCAGTCGCCTTTGCGGTTTTGTTTGCGCTCGCAGCGCCCGCGTTTGCGCAACTGCCTGGCACTCCCGGGACCGGGCTGGGGAGCGCCTCCTATGGGCTCACCGGCGCAGCAACTGATTGCACCGATCCCCTGATGGCCAGCACGCCGCAATGTTTCATGCAGGGCGCGACCAGTCCCATGGGGATGCCGGGAATGACGCCGGGGCTGACCAAGTTGCCGCCGCCGGCGCGAAGCTACTCGGACACCGAGCAGTTGTCGAAGCCCATGACCCCGGCGAGCCAACACACCGCAGCGCCGCCCGAGCCGCTCACCGAATTTCAGAAGTTCATTGCCGCCACCACCGGACAGGTGCTGCCCATCTATGGCGCCGATCTCTTCCAGAACGTGCCGGCAACCTTCGCGCCCGTCAACTTGACGCCCGTTCCGCCGGACTACGTCATCGGACCCGGCGACGAATTGCGCATCCGCATCTGGGGCCAGGTAAACACACAAAACAACGTGCGCGTGGATCGCACCGGCGACGTGTATCTTCCCCAGGTCGGCCCCATCCACGTTGCCGGCCTGCCCTTCTCCGATCTCGAAGCCCATCTGCGCCAGGCCGTCGGCCGCGTTTACAAAAACTTCGATCTCACTGTGGATCTCGGCCAGATTCGCTCCATCCAGGTGTACGTCACCGGAGAAGCGCGCCGGCCCGGGGTCTACACAGTCAGCTCGCTCAGCACGCTGGTGAATGCCATCTTTGCCAGCGGCGGACCGTCCGTTCAGGGCTCGCTGCGCCGCATCGAGTTGCGCCGCGGCGGCAGCATCGTCACCACCTTCGATCTCTATAACCTCCTGCTGCGGGGCGACAAATCGAAGGACGTGAAGCTCCAGGATGGCGACGTCCTCTACATTCCACCGGTTGGTCCGCAAGCGGCTATCACCGGCAGCGTGCGTTCTCCCGGCATCTACGAACTTGCCCCGGGAGAAGCGATGAGCGGGCTGCTGCGGGACGCCGGGGGCGTCACCGCCGTAGCTTCCAGCGCCCGCATCTCGGTGGAGCGCATCCAGGACCGGCGCAGCCGCGAAGCCATGGAGGTGGCGGACGATGCCGCCGGACTGGCAACCACGGTAGACGACGGCGACCTGATCCGCGTCTATTCCATCGTGCCGGCTTATCAGAAGACGGTGATGCTGCGCGGCAACGTCGCGAATCCCGGCCGCTTCGCCTGGCATCCGGGCATGCGCATCAGCGATCTCATTCCCGACAGGGAGTCGCTGCTGACGCGCAACTACTGGTGGCATCGCGCGCAGTTGGGGCTGCCCACGCCGGAGTTCCAGCCCATGCCCGCGCTGGAATATATGCACCAGCCGTCCGCCGGCTACCCGGCGCGCGTTCCCGTGAACGCCGTTCCGCCCAACACCGCGCTCGAAGCCCGCACCCAGCAGAACTCTGCCACCAACCAAGCGATGAACGGGGCGGCCGCAGCAAACCGGAACAATATGGCCAACGGAGCGGCCGCTGGAAACGGCGCACTCGCGGCCGGTATGGCGGCGAACTATCTGAACGGCCAGGGGCAGTCAGCCTCTGGGATGCAACCAAACCCCGAGCAGAACCAAACCTTGCCTGCGCAGGAGCGCGCCAGCGAAGCGTCGATCGCCGCCGGGCAAAGCACGCTCTCCACGGTGACGCGTCCGCCAGCCAAGCCACTGCAAGTGCGCCTTTCCGCGCCGGAGATCGACTGGGATTACGCCCTGATTCAGCGGCTCAACCCCAAGACCTTGAAGACAGAGTTCATCCCCTTCGATCTCGGCAAGCTGGTGATGGATCACGACGCCTCGCAGAACCTGGAGTTGCAGCCCGGCGACGTGGTGACCATCTTCTCCGAGGCCGATATCCGCGAGCCGATTGCACAGCAGACCAAGCTGGTCTGGCTGGAAGGCGAGTTCCGGCACTCCGGCGTCTACACCGTCCGGCCCGGCGAGACGCTGCGCGACCTGGTGCGCCGCGCCGGCGGCTTTACGTCCAATGCCTACTTGTACGGATCGGAGTTTACCCGCGAATCCACGCGCGCCATCCAGCAGGAGCGCATCGACGAGTACGTGCAGAACATGAACCTGAGCATGCAGCGGGGCATCCTCGATCTGGCGGCGTCGCCGGCCGTTTCCGCGCAGGATATGGCCAGCAGCGCGGCCGCATCGGGCGTAGAGCGGCAGTTGCTCGCTGATTTGAAGAAGATTCGCGCCACCGGCCGCATTGTGCTCGAGTTCAAGCCCGGCAGCGACAACATCGATTCGGTGCCCAACATTCCGCTGGAAGATGGCGACCGCTTCACCGTGCCGCCGGTTCCCGCCACCATCAATGTGGTCGGCGCAGTCTTCGACCAGAATGCCTTCCTGTATCACCAGGGTCACGATGTCAAAGCCTATCTACGCATGGCCGGCGGCCCCACCAAGGACGCGGATCGCAGTCAGGCATTCCTCATCCGCGCCGACGGCGAGGTCATCAGCCATGGCATGGCGAACGGCCCCTGGGGCAACGAGTTCAACAATCTTCCGGTCTATCCGGGCGACACCATTCTCGTACCCGACAAGACGCTCAGGCCATCGACCTTGCGCGGAGTGCTGGATTGGACGCTGATCTATTCGCAGATCGCCTCGCAGGCCGCGATCAGCGCAGAGTTTCTGACCTTGCTGCTTCCCTGAGTCCGCTTCATCCGCGGGAGCAGCCTTGCACCATCGCTTTTCCAACACGCAGGAGTTCATGGCAACAGAAGCACCCATCTCGGAATTGCACGCGCAGCACGAGCCCGGGTTTGAGAACCAGGTGGAGCGCTCCCGCAAGGGCGAGGACCTCACGATGCTGGACATCTTCGTGATTCTGGCCGACCACAGGCGCGTGATCCTTTGGATCACGGTGACCTGCACCCTGCTCGCCATACCCATCGCTCTGTTGCTGCCCAAGCGCTTCACGGCCACCGTGACGGTCCTGCCCCCGCAGCAGAACTCCTCGCTGAGCGCGCTGCTGGCCTCCTCGCTCAGCAGCATCGGAGGATCCTCGGGCCTGGGCGGCCTGGGCGGCATGGCGGCGCTGGCAGGTGGCAGTCTGGGTCTCAAGAACGCCAACGACCGCTACGTGGGGATGCTGCGCAGCCGGGTCGTCGAAGACGCGGTCATTCAGCAATTCGGCCTGCAAAAGGAGTATGACGAGAAGTATCTGTCGGACACCCGCAAGAAATTCGAATCGCGCGCCGAGGTCGACGGCAATGCCAAGGACGGCATGATTCACATCTCCGTCACCGACCCCGATCCCCGCCGCGCCATGGAGATTGCCAACGGCTACGTGGATCAGTTCCGCAAGCTCTCGGAGAATCTGGCGATCGGCGAGGCATCGCACCGCCGCCTCTTCTTCGAGCAGCAACTTACCCAGGCCAAGGACAATCTGGAAAAGGCCGAAGAAGCGCTCAAGCAAACCGAGCAAACCACCGGCCTCATCCAGCTCGACAGCCAGGCGCGCGCGTTGATTGAAACCGTGGCCTCGCTGCGCGCGCAGATCACCGCCCACCAGATGATGATCCAGGCCATGGAGACCTATGCCACCGGCCAGAATGCGCAACTGGTGCAGGCGCAAAAGGAGCTCGACAGCCTGCGCGCCCAGTTGGCGCGCCTGGGCGGCTCGCAGCAGACCGACGACGGTCTGATCGTGCCCAAGGGGCTGGTCCCGCAGGCCGGCCTCGAGTACATGCGCAAGCTGCGCGATGTGAAGTATTACGAAGCCATCTTTGAGATCCTGGCCCGCCAATACGAACTGGCGCGGCTCGATGAGGCCCGCGAGGGCTCCATCATTCAGGTGGTCGATCCCGCCACCGTTCCCGATAAGCGTTCCTTCCCCAAGCGAAGCTTGATCGTGCTGGGCACCTTTGCCGGAAGCTTCCTCATCTCCATTCTGGTGGCGCTGCTCATGGCCTCGTTGGAAAGGATGAAGCAGGATCCCGAGTCAGCGCTCAAACTGGAACACATTCACCGTGCGCTGCGATTCAGGCACCGCACAGAACCGCTCGACCGCTCCGAGTCCTGAGCTGCCGCCCATGTCTTCCCCCGCAGTTCAATTCCGTATGCTCCGCTCCAGCATGGTAGCCGGCGCAATTCCCTCGGCCTCAATCGACGAGGCGCTCCGCGCGGCTCTTCGCGCCTCGTATGGGACTCCGCCGCACGACCTCGAGGAGAGGAAAACGCGATGAAAGAGCTGGAAAAACACTACCTGCCGGCAGGTCCGGCCGGCGATGCCGCCGGCGTGGACGAGAGCGCGGCGGTGCAGACCACGGTCGCGGCCGTCATTGTTCTCTACCGTCCTGATCCGGCGGTCTTCGCGCGTCTCATCGCCAGCATCGCTTCCCAGGTGCAGAAGATCTTTGTGGTCGACAATACGCCCGGGGCTCAGGCTCCGCCGGCGGGACTCGAAGATTGCGCATGCCCGCTCGCTTATCACGCCAACGGCAAGAACAAGGGTTTGGCGGCCGCTCAGAATCTCGGCCTCGAGCAGGCCATCTGTCATGGCTTCACGCATGTCCTGCTGCTCGATCAGGACAGCACCCTGCCGCCCGGCGCGGTAGATGGGCTGCTGGCGGCGGAACAGGCTCTGCTCCGCCAGGGACGACCGGTCGCCGCCGTGGGGCCGCTCTACATCGACGAGAAAACCGGCGAGCGCTCGCGCGGTGTGCGCCACTCCTGGATTCACATCCGCTGGGACCCCATTCCGCTGGACAAGACGGAACCCGTGCTCACCGATTACGTGATCGCTTCCGGCTCGCTGATTCGCACCAGCGTGCTGCTCCACGTGGGCCTCATGCGCGATGAGCTGTTCATCGATTGGGTCGACACGGAATGGAGCTACCGCGCCAACAGCTACGGCTACGAGGCTTACATCGTTCCTACCGTCAGCATGCGCCACAACGTGGGTGACGCCACCGGGCACTTCCTCGGCCGGCGCTTCAACCTGCACAACCCCATCCGCAACTACTACATCGTGCGCAACGCCGTGTACCTGCTCAAGGACTCGCGCATGAGCCCGCGCTGGCGCTTCACCATGCTGATCTATGTGCCCAAGTACATCCTCGTGCACGCCTGGCTCTCGCGCGATCGCTGGAGCAGCTTCAAGCAGATGCTGCGCGGAGCCTTCGAAGGACTCACTGGAAGAATGAGGCAGCTTTCTGCGTCATGACTCCTTACTTCTTCATCTACGGGTTTGTGGCCGCCGGCGTCTCGCTCTGTTTTCTTGACGACGCTCCCACCCGCCGTGTGGTGCAGAACTATTACCTGATCCTGCTCATGGTGGCGCTGGCCATCTTCGCCGGAATGCGTTCGCCTAGCGTCGATCGCGATTTCGGCGACTATGTCGTCTGGTTCGACCTCATCAAGGCCGGCAACGCCCCGCTGTTCGCCTGGCTGCGCGATCCGGCCTTCGCCTGCATGTCCTGGGTGGTCGCGCAGCTTGGCTTTCCCTATTCGGTGGTGGCCTTCCTGTACGCCCTGCTCGGCCTGGTAGCCACCTGGAGGTTTGCCGCCGCGGTATCCGCGCAGCGCTGGGTCACGCTCCTCTTCTACCTGCTCTTCTGCCAGTACTTCATGGTGCTGGAGATGACCGAGATTCGCGCCGCCGTCGCCATTCCGCTCATGGGCCTGGCTCTCTACCAGGCCTCGCAGGGCAAACGCCGCGCCGCCATCTGGACCTATCTCATCGCGCTGGTCTTTCACTTCTCGGTCGTCGTGGCGCTGCCGTTCCTCGTCATGCTGCTGGCCGGCGCGCGCTTCCGCACCCGCGCCTGGCTCTACTGGATGATCGCGGCCGGCGCTGTCGCTTCCGTCACCATGCGCAGCATTATCAATCTGCTCTCCGGCCTCTACCGCCTCTCGGAATACCTCAATGGCGGCGCCGAACAGCACGACCTGCGCGTGATCTCCTGGTACGCGCTGGCCCACCTCATCTTCATCCTGGTGCCCACCGTATTCCTGTGGAAGAGGCTCACGCGCCATCAGCGCATGGCCACACTGGCCTGCAGCATGGGGCTCCTGTTCTTTGTCATCTTCGGCTGGAACACCGGCCTGGCCACCCGCCTCCTCTACATCTTCGACATTTACTGGCTGCTGATCATGATGATGATCCTCGAAGTCCTGCACGACAACGCGCGCGTCATCTATGTCGGATTCCTGACGCTCACCGGCCTGGCTCTGTTCTGGAAATCGCTGACCTACATGCAGCCGTATTCAACCCTGCACCCCTGGGATGCAATGCTGCACCCGCTCGCAAATCTTGTCGCCGTCCACCTCTAACCGCATACGCAAGAGAAAAGAAGCGAGGCAGCAGTGAAGCTGGCAATTCTGGGAACCCGTGGAATTCCCGCGCGCTACGGCGGTTTTGAAACCTTCGCGGAGCGGCTCGCCGTGGGCCTCGTCGAAATGGGCCACGAGGTGACGGTCTACTGCGCGGGCAGTGCCTCCGCAGCTCCCGCGGAGTATCGCGGCGTGCAGCTGCGTTATTGCCCCGCCCCACGGCTGGGGCCGCTGGAAACAATTCTCTACGACATCTTCTGCCTGTGGGACGCGCGCCGCAGCTTCGATGTCGTCTATATGCTCGGCTATGGCGCCGCGCCGGCCTGCAAGATTCCGCGCCTGTGGGGCACGACGATCTGGATCAATCCCGACGGTCTCGAGTGGGCTCGGGCCAAATGGAACCGCCTCGCGAAAAGCTACTTCCGGATGATGGAGTGGGCCTCGGTGCGCGTGGCCGATCGCGTCATCGCCGATGCCGAAGCCATCGCCGCCAGCCTGGCCGAGCGCCACGGCCAGCGGCACTCCTGCTCCGTGATCCCCTACGGCTGCGAGATCGTCGATGCCCCGCCCCCCGCCAGCATGCTTGCGGAATGGGAGCTCAGCGCCGGCGACTATTACCTGGTCGTCTGCCGTCTCGAGCCGGAAAACCACGTGCTCGAAATCCTGCGCGCCTTCCAGCGGTCACGCAGCGCACGCAAGATGGTGGTGGTGGGCAATCATCGCGCCCCCGGCAGCTACGCGCGCCAGCTTCGCGCCATCCAGGATCCGCGCATCCGCATGATCGGCACGGTCTACGATGCGGAACGCCTCACCGCGCTCCGTTCTCACGCCTTTGCCTACATGCACGGTCACAGCGTGGGCGGAACAAATCCCTCGCTGCTGGAGGCCATGGGCTGCGGCAATGCCGTCTTCGCGCACCGCAATCCCTTCAACCAGGAGACGCTCGGAGGCACCGGAATCTTCTTCGACGGCGTGGACGATCTCACCCGCGCGATCGACGAAGCCGAACGGGAGGAGCACCTGCTGCATACCCGCCGAGCCGCGACCAAACTGCGCGCCCGCACC
>DAIDLI010000170.1 GCA_027449545.1 Acidobacteriaceae bacterium
GATGGAGCCGATGGTGCGGAAGCCCTTGTTGTTGCCGAGGCGGTAGACCGCGTACTTGTCCTTGAATTGGGGCGCGCCGGTGCCGTCGATCCATTGCGAGAAGAAGGGCAGGAGCTGCTGCTGGGTGTGGGCCTCGGCCACTTTCTCAAACTGGGCGGTATCGATGGATTTATCGGTGTATTGGCTGAGCGCGCCCCGGAGCACGTTTTCGAAGGCCTTGTCGCCCAATTCCCAGCGGAGCATGTGGAAGACCATGGCGCCCTTTTCCAGGGTCATGGACTGGAACTGGGGCGAGAAGGGATCGAGGCGTCCGGTGCTGGAAAGGGGAATGGTGTCGTAGGCGAGAGCGCCGGCCGCCACATCGGGGAGGGCGGCCTCAAAGGTGGCCTTGCCGCTCTGGTTCTCCACGTACATCAGCTCGCCGTAGCGGGACATGCCGTTGGTGATCCAGGCATCGTTGAGGGTTTTGGGGCTGACCTCGGAGCCCCACCACAGGTGAGCCATGGTGTTGGCCATCAGGCGCACGGTGGAGGGCTGGCCGATGCGGCTGCCCGGAATGGCGACGAGCTCCGGCGCCCAGACCGCGGGCAGGGTGTCGTTGGCCAGCTCGACCACGTTCAGGTGGACGCTCTCCAGCGCGCCGAAGGTGCCGGTAAAGAAATCGAACTCCTGGGAGGCGGTCTGCGCCAACTGGTTGGCCTGCTGCTGGTGGCTCACCGTGGTGTAGACGTTCACATTGCCGGGGCCGGAGGTGACGGGACCGACGAAGCGGCCGGCGATCACGGTGCCGGGGAAGCCGGGCTTGTCCCAGTTGAAGTTGTACTGCTCGCCGCTGGAGCCGTCGGCGAGCTTCACCGGCTGGGGAGTTCCCTGGCTGCCGCTGGCGAAGACCTGCTCGCCCTGGGGCACGCTGATATGGATCTCGGCGGTGAAGCGGTCGGTCATATAGCCGGTCATGGGGAACCAGCGCGCCGGGTAGAGCAGGTAGGTGATGGGATCCTGAATGGCGGCGAGCTTGAGGCCCTCGACCGGGCCGTCCTCGTTGCCGGTGATGGCGCCGTTGTATTCGAAGGTCCAGTGGACGGTCTGGCCGGGCACGAAGGCGGTGGCGGGAGTTACGCGGACGGAGCCGTCGGCGGTGCGCTCGCCGTCGAGCTGCTTGCCGTTCTCATCGGTGATTTTGGTGAGCTTCAGCGCGGGATGGAAGCCGAAGGTCACCACATCCTGGTTAGGCGGGGGAATGAAGGCGACGACCGTTTTGGCGGTGATGGTGTGGTTGGCGGGGTTGAGCTCGGCGTTGATGACATAGCCGGTGATGTTCAGCGCGGGCCGGCCCATGCGCTGGGCGCGGGCGGGAGCGGAACAGAGAGCTGTGCCAAAAGATGCAAGCGCCAAGCCGAGCCAGGCCTGGCGAAGGAAGCGCCCCATGGTGAGGTTTCTTGCTGTCGTCCTCATAACCCTCTTTATCCCATCGTCGCCGCTGTGCGGCTCCTGTTGCGAGTATCCCGCCGCCGGGCCCCGGATACGGGAGTTAACCCCTCAGGAGTCAGCGTGCTGGCCCGGTCTTACCGGGGCTGTTGGCGGCCATGGATTCAAGCACAATCGCTGCCACCCGATGGATTGCGCCTGCTGCTTCCGGTCCGTTTTGTGGCCGGACGCGGAGAGCTGTCCGAATCTCCGCTAGCCCCTGCATCATGGACTGCCGGGGCGGGCCGTCGGGTAGCAGCGTCTCCAGGTGTTGGACGATCTTTGCCGCCGTGAAGTCATGCTGGATGAGCTCCGGGACCAGCCGTTTCCCCGCGATCAGGTTCACCATGGCGACGTGGGGCACGTCCACGACCCGCCGCGCCACCGCATAGGTTACCGGCGAAACACGATACACCACTACAAAGGGATTGCCGATCAGTGCCGCTTCCACGGTGGCCGTGCCGCTGGCCACCATTGAGGCGCGAGCGTGAAACAAGGCCGCCCGCGCATCGTCTACTACCCGAACCGAGAGCCCGCCCCCCCGGTCTTCCGCCAACCGATAGACCCTCTCCCGCTGTTTGGGAGCCAAGGTAGGCGCCAAGGGTATCACAAAGTCATACGTTTCGTTTGGATGCGCGGCAGCGGGATGCGGCAACGAGAGCCGCCAGGCGGCCTCCAGCATCTCGGGCAGATTGCCCTCGATCTCCTTCATGCGGCTGCCCGGCAGCAGGCCGATCCAGGTGCGTTCGGGGTGCAGCTTGGACTGGGCGGCGAAGTCCTGGCGGGAGATCGTGGGCAGGGGGAGTTCGGCGAGGGGGTGGCCGACGAACTCGGCCTGGATACCGTGCTCGCGGTAAAAACTCTCCTCGAACGGGAAGATGACCACCATGCGGTCCACGTACTTGCGCACCAGCTCGATGCGGTGCTTCTTCCAGGCCCAGAGCTGGGGGCTGACGAAGTAGACGACCGGAATGCGGAGGCGGTGCAGCTCGCGGGCCAGCTTGAAGTGCACGTCGGGGAAGTCGATGAGCACGGCGACGTCGGGCCGGCGGGTGCGAATCGCGTTGAGGAGCCTGCGGTATTCGCGGTAGATGCGGGGCAGGTGGCGGACCACCTCGGTGACGCCCATGACCGCCATGTCCTCGGCGCGGACGATGCGCTCGAAGCCGGCCGCGGCCATGCGCGGACCGCCCATGCCGAAGAGCTCCGCCTGGCTTCCCTCGGAGGCGAGTTGTTGGCGCAGGGAATCGATCAGCAGGGCGCCATAGTGCTCGCCGCTGGCCTCGCCTGCCGAGATGAAGATCTTCCGGACCATGTGGGAGTCGATGTTGTGCCTGATGCTGCTCCCCATGATAGCGGGTCGGCGGGTCAGCGAGTCAGCGAGTCGGCGGGTCAGTGAGCCGCCCTGTGCCTCCGGTCACAGACGCTGATTCGGGTTGGTGACAGTTTCAGTACTGCGCGCGCGGAAGACCGAGGTGCATGCAGCCGCCCTGCGCATCATGCGTTCCGAACCTCGGCCGGCAGATGCCTTTCCCGGAGGCCCTGGGAAGACTTGCTTCCCAACACCAAGACAAGCGAGGCACCGCAATGGCAACTGACGTCGCAATGGCAACTGAGGTTCTGATCGCGAATCATTCGCTTCCGCGCCTGGGGCAACCCGCTCCTGTGTTCGAGGCAGAGACCACCCACGGCATGCTGCGTCTTGACGACTTTAGAGGAAGCTGGCTGGTGCTGTTCTCGCACCCCGCCGACTTCACTCCGGTGTGCACCACCGAATTCATCGCGTTCGCGGAACTGGCGCCCGAGCTGAAGAAGCGGGGCGTTGAGCTCTGCGGGCTGAGCATCGACAGCACCTTTTCGCACATCGCCTGGGTGCGCAACATCGAGCGCAACTTCGGCGTCAAGATTCCGTTTCCGGTGATCGCCGACCTGAATAAGGAAGTGGCCACGCTCTACGGCATGCTCATGCCCGGGGAGAGCAAGACCGCGACCAGCCGCTGCCTGTTTGTGATCGATCCCAACGGCATTCTGCGGGCGATGATCTATTACCCGCTGAGCACCGGCCGGAACACGCAGGAGGTGCTGCGGCTGATCGACGCGCTGCAAGCCACGGACAAGCATGGGATCGCCACGCCGGCGAACTGGAAGCCGGGGGACAAGGTGATTGTGCCTCCGCCTGCCACGACCGACGATGCCGAGGCGCGGATGCAGGCCGGCTACGAAACCAAGGACTGGTACTTCTCCAAGAAGGCTGTTTGAGCAAAGGAGACCCGATGGCTTGTGTCAATGCTCGCGGAGAGATCAGCGAGTCTGCGCGCCAGATTCTGATTGCTCTGCTGGAAGGTGCTCCGTTGTCCCAGGTTGCCGTTCATACCGGGCTGCCGCTCTACCGGATTCGCAGCGCCATGCGCGAGCTGGGAGCGGCCGGCCTGGCCGTGGAGACGGCGGAGGGCTGGAAGACCACGGAGACGGGACGGAACGCGATCCAGGGCGCGCTTGCCCGGGCCTGAGCCCGCGCTGCTGTGCCGGCCGAGCGCGCATCGCTTCGCCAAAACACGCGGGAGGCGATCGTGAAAAAGTACGTGATGGAACTGATCGGGACCTTTTTCCTGGTCTTCACCATTGGCATGTCGGTTCTGGCCGGCGGCAGCGGAGTGATACCGCCGCTGGCGATCGGCTCGATTCTGATGGTGATGATCTACGCCGGGGGGCACATCTCCGGCGGCCACTTTAACCCGGCGGTGACGCTGGGCGTGTGGATCCGCGGCAACCTTGAGAACAAGGATGTGCTGCCCTACATGCTCTTTCAGATCGCGGGCGGAGCGATTGCGGCGGTGTTTGTTCTGTTCATGTCGCCGGCGACCGCGCCGCAGCCGCGCAATCTGTCGCTGATGCCCGAGCTGCTGGCCGAGTATCTGTTCACCTTTGCGCTGGTGTTCGTGGTGCTGAATTCCGCCACCTCGAAGGACAACGCCGGCAACTCGTTCTACGGGCTGGCGATCGGGTTCACGGTGCTGGCAGGAGCCTTTGCCGTGGGCGGGGTCGCCTCGGCGGCGTTCAATCCCGCGGTAGCGTTCGGCATCTCGATCATGGGGATGTCGGCGTGGAGCAAGATCTGGGTCTACCTGGTGGCGAACCTGCTGGGCGGCGCTACGGCCGGGTGGGCATTCAAGGGACTGGCTCCGGAGGCCGCTCCTCCGCCGCGGGTGTCGGCAGCCCCGCAGACCAATCCCTGAGCGCAGGCGGGACGGTTATTTGCTGAACACCACGATGTCCTGATCGCGGGTTTGCAGAGCGTCGTTGTGCGCGGTTCCCCAGACGGGACCGGCGGAGAGCTTCATGCCGCTGGCGGCGAAGGTGGCGGCCAGAAAAGCAAGCGAATAGGCCACGGCGATGCCGGGGATCGCCTGGTTGGCGTAGCTGTGCTCCTCGGCCCGGAAAGGAAACTGGCGGTCGTCTCTGCCGTCGCGCAGAAAGGCGGTGAAGAAGCAGCGTCCGCCGGGCTTGAGCACGCGCGCGATCTGCCGCACGTAGTTCCGCACCTCGCCGGTGAGCATGTGCGTAAAGACCGAGACCATGAAGACGATGTCGAAGGACTGGTCCGGATAGGGGAGCACGTACTCCGTGGCCAGATAGCGGCCGTTGGGATTGTAGGCGTCGTTGTACACATCCAGGAAGTCGAACTGGAAGCCCTTGGCGCGCAGCAGGCGATTGCCGCGTGCCCCGGCCAGCGCGACCTGCTCGATGTCCATTCCGGTGTAGTTGCCGTCGTTGAGATGACCGGCCAGGGCGAAGGCGTTCCGGCCGCATCCGCAGCCGATCTCGAGGACATTCGACTCGGGAGTGAGCCCGGCGTAGGTGCGCAGCAGATCGCCCATGCGC
Source organism: Acidobacteriaceae bacterium (assembly GCA_027449545.1). Lineage (GTDB taxonomy): Bacteria > Acidobacteriota > Terriglobia > Terriglobales > Acidobacteriaceae > Telmatobacter. Next base: position 5,350 of record DAIDLI010000170.1, read on the forward strand.
TGGCCCACCTGCACGAACTCGCTGCCGCCGATGTCGTTGCGAATGCCCACCGAGCGGGCGCGAATGGAATAGGGCGGCAGATGCGAGCGGCCGCCGATGCGGCGCGCGATGGAATCGATAGGATCGACGGCGTGGACAGCCAGGTTGACGACCGGATTCTTCCAGGTAACGCCCTTCACCAGCCCGCGCGCCATGGTGCGCAATGACATAGATCTCCCTCTCGCCCGTAAGCACGAGTACGGAGAACTGAGATGCGGCGGGGCAAGGGAGAGATGTTTTCGGAGGGCGGCGCGAGAGCGCCAGGCGGATTTTAGCTGCTCCGCCTGGCCCGCACCGCGGCCGCCAGTTGCGCCAGGAGGCCGCGGGTTTCGGCCCAGTCGATGCAAGCGTCGGTGATGCTCTGGCCGTAGACCAGCGGCTTGCCGGCGTCGAGCTTCTGCGCGCCGGCCACCAGGTTGCTCTCGATCATCACGCCCATGATGTTGCGATTGCCGGCGGCGATCTGCGCGGCCACGTCGCTGCACACCGCGCCCTGGCGGCGGTAGTCCTTGGCGGAGTTGGCGTGGCTGAAGTCGATCATCACCCGCGGCGGGATGCCGGCCTTCTCCATGCGCTGCACGGTGTCGGTGACGGCCTCGGCGGTATAGTTCACGGTCTTGCGGCCGCCGCGCAGAATGAGATGGCAGTCGGGATTGCCGGAGGTGACGAAGATAGCTGACTGGCCCAGCTTGGTGTGGCCCAGGAAGGTATGCGAGTAGGAAGCGGACAGCACCGCGTCGATGGCCACCTGGACGTCCCCGGAGGTGGCGTTCTTGAAGCCCACCGGGCAGGAGATGCCGGAGACGAGCTGGCGGTGGACCTGGCTCTCAGTGGTGCGCGCGCCGATGGCGCCCCAGGCCACCAGGCCGGCGATGTACTGCGGCGAGATCATGTCCAGGAACTCGGTGCCGGTGGGCACTCCCATCTCGGCGAGGTCGAGGAGCAGGTTGCGGGCCAGGCGCAGGCCGTCGTTGATCTTGTAGCTCTGATCGAGGTCAGGGTCGTTGATGAGGCCCTTCCAGCCGATGGTGGTACGGGGCTTCTCAAAGTAGACGCGCATGACCAGGCGCAGGTCGGCGGAGTGCTCGGCCATGGCGTCTTTGAGCAGGCCGGCATACTCGCGGGCGGCCTTGACGTCATGGATGGAGCAGGGGCCGGCGAGGACGATCAGGCGGTCGTCGGCGCCGTTGAGGATATCGACGATTTCACGCCGCGCGTCGAAGATGGTGTTCGATGCGGCTTCAGTGACGGGACGCTCTTCTTCGAGGAAGACAGGCGGCAAAACAACCTTCGTCCACTTGATGCGTATGTCTTCCGTGGGATGAAACATGCTTCTTCCGGTGGGGTCTCTTGAGTAGTTCTCTCTCCAATTTATCAGCCGCGGGCGGAGTGCAGCAGGCGGGCACGGCGGCGAGTCAGCGAGCCGGTGGCCTGATGCCTGCCGGTGTGGGTGAAGAAGGGCAGAACGAGGCGGGACACACCACTGCCGCATCAGCGCCCGGCTGGGTTGCCGAGCGCTGATCCGCTGGCCTGGCGAGCCTCAGCGGACGGCCATGTAGACGCCGGCGCCGGCTCCTGCCGCAGCCGCGCCCATCAGGATGGGCAGAACGCGGAAGTGGTGGTGCGGCTCGGTGCCCATGCCAATGGGCTCTTTATCGGTTCGGACGCTGCTGACCTCTTCGTAGCTATAGGTGGAGGTCGTATTGTTGTCCGCGTCGGTAAATCTGAAGGAATTCTGGGAGAGAGAGCCCAGGGCGCCGTAGCTGTCGGGCGCGTCGGCCAAAACCAGGTGCAGGTAACTGCCACTCTTGAATTTAGTCAGCTTGTGCTGGATCTTGCGAGCATGCTTGGTGAGCTGCTGGTTCTGTGCGGCTTGCGCGGGGCGGGTGGGAACGAGGGCGATGAGACATGCTCCCAACAGGACTCGCAGGATAGTGGAGCAGCCAAATCGTTGCATGAGGCGCCTCCAAAATACCGATTGCACGGGTTAGATGCCGTCGGAGAGGCCAGAGCGGCCCGCCGCGGCCGAAAAAACCGTGGCAACGATTCTAGCCCTAATTTGGCGCATTGGGTCCACTCCACCCGAGGGGACGCCCAGGCAGCGGGAGGCCGGGGCTATGATCAAGTTTTACGGGGCATGCACGCCGCTCCGGTAAGGGCAGGTATGCGATCCTTCAAGAGCTTCTTTCTGGCGTCGGCCTGCGGCCTGTGCCTTCCCCTTTGCGCTCAACAGCATCCCGGTAGCCAGGCGGCCGCCGGAACGTCCGGGCGCCAGCATCTCCCCATGCAGATTCCGCCGGCGTCTTCCGGCACCGCGGCAACCCCGACGCCGGGGCAGATGACCCTGAACGTGGTTGTCACCGACCGCTCGGGGAAGCCGGTGAGCGGCCTGGAGAAGGCCGACTTTACTCTGCTCCAGGACAAGCATCCCGTCCCGATCGAAGCTTTTCAGGCCTGGGACCATTCTGCCTCGGCGCCTCCGGCGGGAGTTTTTCTGGCGATCGATACGGTGAACATCCCCTATTGGCGGGTGGCTTACGTGCGCCAGGCGGTGGATGCCTTCCTGCGCGAAAACAAGGGGCATCTCGCCCATCCGGTGACCGTCCTCTGGGTCACGGACACCGGCGTGGAGGTGAACTCGGAGACCACGGATAACGGCAATCTGCTGGCGCAGCAGGTGAGGGCTACCAGCGGGAAGCTGCGGTTCCTGAACCGCAATGCCGGCTCCTGGGGAGACATTGAGCAGTTTCAGATGTCGGTGCAGATGCTGGGCCAGGTGGTCCACGCGCTGGGCCGGCTGCCGGGGCGCAAGTTGCTGATCTGGCTGGGACCGGGCTGGCCGATGCTGGACTCGCCGAACATCATGCTGGACGGCCAGCAGCAGCAGGGTCTTTTCAACGAGATTGTGGGGCTGACGAGCTGGATGCGTCAGTCGCAGATTACGCTCTACAGCGTCTCGCAGGGGATCTCCAACGTCAACGCGGATCTCTATGAGGGGTTTCTCAGCCCGGTCAGGAAACCGTCGCAGGCCAACCCGCCCAATCTGGCTCTGAAGGTTCTGGCGGTGGAGAGCGGCGGGATCGCGATGGAGCCGAGCAACGACCTGCAAGTTGGCATCGACACCTGCGCGGCCCAGGCTTCCACCTATTACACGATCGGATTCGAAACCACGCCGGCGCACCGGCCGGACGAGTATCACTCGCTGCTGGTGCACGTGAACAAGCGCGGGCTGATTGCACGCACCGTGACCGGCTACTACGCCCAGCCTCCGCAAGCAAAGCGCTGAGAGTGGGGTTTGGCGTTCTGGTGAGTCGGCAGGGCCGACGGGCTGCTCAGTGCTCGTCTTTGCCGGGGCGGAGCATGAGGTCGCGGATGGCTTCGCGGGGATCCTTGCCCTCATTGAGAATCAGTTCCATCTGCTCGGTAATCGGCATCTCGATGGCGTGACGGCGGGCCAGGCCCAGCGCCGCGCGGGTGGTGCGCACGCCTTCGGCGACCTTGCCGCCCAGCGATTCCAGGACCTCGGGCAGCTTGCGGCCCTGGCCCAGCGCTTGGCCGACGGTGCGGTTGCGGCTCAGGGAGCCGGTGCAGGTCAGCACCAGGTCGCCGACTCCGGAGAGGCCGGCCAGGGTCTCGCGGCGTCCGCCGCAGGCTGTGGCCAGGCGGGTGATCTCGGCAATGCCGCGGGTGATGAGCGCGGCCGTTGAGTTATAGCCCAGGCCCACGCCCGCGGCGATGCCGGCAGCGATGGCGATGACGTTCTTGAGCGCTCCGCCAAGTTCCACGCCGATCACGTCATTGGAGGTGTAGAGGCGCAGGGAGGCGGAGGAAAACTCCTCGCGGATGCGGGTGGCGGCGGCGCTGTCGGTAAAGGCGACGGTGATGGCGGTGGGCTGGCCCTGGGCCACCTCGTAGGCGAAGCTGGGGCCGGAGAGCGCGCCCACGGCAATGGAATCGCCCTGGCTGCCCAGGCACTCGGCGATCACCTCGGTCATGCGCAGGCAGGTCTGGTCTTCGATGCCCTTGGTGGCGCTGAGAACGATCTGGCCCTTGTGCAGAGAGGGGCAGAGACGCGCCAGGGTGGGGCGGAGAAACTCCGATGGCGTCACGGAGACCACGATCTCGGCATCGCGGACAGCGGCGCTCTCGGCGGTGACGGTGATCTCCGGAGGCAGCGGAAAGCCGGGCAGGAAGAGCTGATTCTCGCCGGCGGCGCGGATTTGTTGGGCGGCCTCGGGGCTGTGCGCCCACAAGACCACCTGGTGGCCGCCACGGCGGTGCAGCGAAAGCGCGAGGGCAGTTCCCCAGGCCCCGGACCCCAGAACACAGATTTGGCTCATGCGGGCTGTTTGGCTCCAAAACGGTGTTCCGTGCCGGCAAACAGACGCCGGATGTTCTGGTGGTGCTTGACGATGATGAGCAGCGCCACGCAAACCTGCACGGTGAAGAACAGCGGCCGGTCGGTGGACGTCAGGTCAGCGGGCGGAAGGAACCAGGCAAAGAGCGGGAAGGAAGCCGCGCCCAGGATCGAGCTGAGCGACACATAACGGCTGATGGCCATGATCACGGCGAAGACGGAGATTGCCGCCAGCGCGGCCCAGGGGGCCGCCACCAGAAAGACGCCGAAGCCGGTGGCCACGCCCTTGCCGCCGCGGAAGCGCAGCCAGATCGGGAACATGTGGCCGATGACGCAGAAGAAGGCCGCCAGGGCGCGAAAGTCGTTGTAGGAGGTACCCAGCACGGTGACGGAGCCAACCACGATGGCCGTCCACGCGGCGCTGGCCAGCCACACCGCGGCGCAGCCCTTCAGCATGTCGAGCAGAAAGGTGGCGGCGCCGAGTCCCTTGCCGCCGGCGCGCAGCACATTGGTAGCTCCGATGTTGCCGCTGCCTACACTGCGGATGTCTTCATGGCGGAACATGCGGACCAGCAGATATCCGGTCGGAATCGAGCCGAGCAGATACGCAGCCACCGCGATCGCGATACTTGCCAGGGGCATAACTGGAGTGAGTTTAGCAGGTGTGGCGCGCCGTCCCAAGAGGAGGAAAAGCCGGCGAACCGCGAGTTAGTAAAGAGCCCGGCGGGCGGTGCGTACTTCGGCGGCCAGGACCTGGAGCACCTTGAGCGAGAGCTGCGGATTGTTCTCCATCAGAGCGGTGAAATCCTGCTTGGGGATGAAGAGAACATGCGCGCCGCTGTGCGCCCGGGCGGTGAGCGAGTAGGGCTGGTTGCCGATGATGCCGGGCAGCCCGAGCAGCGAGCCGGAGCTGGCCTCGAAGCAGAGAACCGGCTCATCGGTGATGGCGTTCATGGTGAGCGTCACCGCCCCCTGGCGGACCACAAACACGCCGGTGGCAGCTTCGCCCTGATGGAAGAGCACCCGGTCCGTGTCACACCGGATCGCGGTCGACCGCTCGGCAAGAGCGGCGACAAGGTCTGGATCGGCAAGGAAGGCGGAGGGGTCGAGTTGCACGGCACCATTCCTGGGGATGAGATATGCGTTGCCGAATCGTAACGCGTATCTCATGATTTCACGAAGCCTGTTTGAACATCGTGATGCAGATCACACGGGATAGTTCAGGATATTTCATGCCTGTGATCCGAGACTCAACCATTGTATTTGCGTGCCGTGGTGAGCGGGGCGGCGCGGCTGATTTTCCCGTTCAAGTAAACTACCAAGTAGAGATACGATGGCAGGCCTGCTGCATAAAACCCGCACCACGCTGGAGATGATCAAGTGGGAGCACTCGATCTTTGCGCTCCCGTTCGCCCTGACGGCCATGCTGCTGGCCGCGCACGGATGGCCGGCCTGGCGCACCGTCGGCTGGATCCTGGTGGCCATGGTCTCGGCCCGCTCGGCGGCCATGGCCTTCAACCGCTGGGCCGATGCCGATCTGGACGCTGAGAACCCGCGCACCAGCAGCCGCGCCATCCCGGCCGGCCTGCTGAGCCGTCAGTTCGTGCTGGGCTTCACGGTGCTGTGCATCGCGGTCTTTCTGGTGGCTGCCGGCGAGTTAAACCGGTTGACGCTGCTGCTGTCGCCGATCGTCCTTGTGGTGCTGCTGGGCTACAGCTACCTGAAGCGGCTGACGCGCTGGTCGCATATCGGTTTGGGCATCTCGCTGGGTCTGGCCCCGGCCGCGGCCTGGATCGCAGTGCGCGGCAGCCTGGATCCGCGCATTTTGGTGCTGACCGCCGCGGTCACGCTGTGGGCCGGCGGCTTTGACGTGCTCTATTCCTGCCAGGACTACGAGCACGACCGCAAGGTGGGGCTGAACAGCCTGCCGCAGGCGCACGGGCCGGTGGCGGCGTTCTGGGCCGCGCGGCTGATGCACCTGGCGATGATGGGCCTGCTGGTGTGGTTCGGGTTTCTGTTCGGTTTCGTCGGCATCGGTTGGGCCGGCATCGGCGCGGTGGGGGTGCTGCTGGCCTACGAACACGCCATCATTTCGCCGCGCGATCTGCGCCGCCTGAATGCGGCCTTCTTCACCATGAACGGGGTCATTGCGATGGTGTTCCTCTGCTTTGTGGCGGCGGATCTGTGGATGAGTCGCTGAGCCACCACGATCCGGCTTTTGACTTATTTAAGTCATCTGCGTCATCATCGCTCCATGAAATCCGCGGCCATTCGAACCTCACTCGACCTGCCCCGCGATTTGCACCGCCGTCTGCATGAGGCAGCGGCTCGCAAGGGCTGCTCGGCGCGCAATCTCATCCTGACCAGCATCGAGCGCGCGGTGGCTGAAGCGCAGCCGGTCCGCTCTGCGCGACGTCTGAAGCTCGATCCGCCCTTGATCCGTCCCGCCGGGCGCCACATCGAGGTTACAAACGAAGAGGCCTATGAACTCATTGAGCTTCCCTGATCTCAACGTGTGGCTGGCGCTGGCCACCGCGGAGCATGTGCATGCTCGACTTGCCCACCGCTGGTGGGACGGAGAAGAAGGCGCCATCGCATTTTGCCGCCTTACCCAACTGGGGTTTCTGCGCTTGATGACAACCGCCGCCGCGATGGATGGCAAGCCGCTCACGGTAGCCGCTGCCTGGCGCGTCTACGATCGTTTTTTCGAGGACGACCGGGTGATCTTCGTGCCGGAACCTTCCGCAGCGGAACTTGAATTCCGCAAAAGGGCTGTGGGCCGGATTGCTTCGCCGAAGGTCTGGGCCGATGCGTGGCTACTGGCCTTCGCCCAGGCAGCGGAGGGCGTGCTGGTAACGTTTGATAAGGCGTTACGCTCGCGCGGAGCAGTTTGCCTGCTCTGAATGCCGCGAGTCCTTGCGCAATCGTCGATTGGGACACGAGAAAAGATGAAAGTCGCCATTCAGGGGGAGCCGGGGTCGTTCAGTCATGAGGCCGCGGGCAAATTGGTGCCGGGCGCGGAGATCGTGCCCTGCGCGGTTTCGGCCGAGGTGTTTTCGCTGCTGTCGGAGGGCCGGGTCGATGCGGCGGTGATTCCGATCGAGAACAGCCTGGCCGGGTCGGTGCTGGAGCACTTCGACCTGCTGCTGACGCACGATGTGCAGGTTATCGAGGAGATGGCGCTGCGCATCCGCCATAATCTCATCGCGCTGCCGGGGACG
>DAIDLI010000171.1 GCA_027449545.1 Acidobacteriaceae bacterium
GGGTGTTTTGCGCAGGAGGAGCTAACGGCGAGGGGACTCGCGGCTGATGCCCGCCTTGGCCGACATCGCACGTGTCAGGGCACGACTTGAGTCGTGCCGAAAACCGCAAAGAGAACCGTGGGCTTTACCCCTGCCCGACGCTATCCGGGGGCATCTCCGCATTGCCTGTGATGCGCCCAGAACCCCAGAAAAGGCGCTGTCCTTCTGAGCGTAGCGAAGAATCCGCGGTTGTCTTTTGGCGCTGTCCCTCACTCCCCAAAAGCCTTTGGGAGAAGACCCTGGCATAAGGAACACTACGCGGTTATAGAGCCGCGCCGGAGGCGCAGTGGTTGTTAGCCCCGCGCTTCAGCGTGGGGTAAGAGAAGACAGGATGAACGAGCCCTGGAAGGGCGGCGCATTTTGAAAAGGGCACGGCTTCAGAAGCCGGCAACTCACAACAAATGCTCTAATTCAAGAACATCGTCCGATACAGCGTATCCCGCTGCACCGGCATGAACCCCGCATCCCGGATAATCCGCCGCAGCTCTTCTTCCGTCGTACAGTTGCTGGTGCCCGCTGCCTTGACCACGTTCTCTTCCAGCATCACCGAGCCCACGTCGTTGCCGCCGAAGTGCAATCCCAGCTCCAGCACCTTGAGCCCCTGGGTCACCCAACTCGCCTGAACATTCTCGATGTTGTCGAGATAGAGCCGCGAGATCGCCAGAGTCTTCAGGTACTCGACCGAAGTCGCTTCGTCCCAGCCGCGCCCGCCCAGCGCGGTGTGCTTCGGCTGGAAGCTCCAGGGGATGAACGCAGTGAATCCTCCGGTCTCTTCCTGAAGATTGCGCACCACGTCGAAATGGTTGATGCGCTGCTCCAGCGTCTCGCCTACGCCGAACATCATGGTGGCGGTGGTGCGCATGCCCAGTTGATGCGCGGTGCGGTGCACGTTGACCCAGTCCTCAGTGCGGCACTTCAGCCGCGCGATGCGCTGGCGCACCTCGTCGTCGAGAATCTCGGCGCCGCCGCCCGGGATGGAGTCGAGCCCCGCGTCACGCAGCCGCGCGATGGTGGTGCGCAGGTCCAGGTTCGAGTACTCGGCAATCGCCAGCACCTCCGACGCCGAGAGGCAGTGCAGCCAGATCTGCGGAAACTGCTGCTTGATGCCGCGGAAGAGATCTTCAAACCAGTCAATCTTCAGGTCGGGATGGATGCCGCCCTGCATCAGCACGCCGGTGCCGCCCATCTCCACCGTCTCGGCGATCTTCTGGTAGATGGTCTCCCGCTCCAGGATGTACCCCTCGCTGGCCTTGGGTCCCTTGAGCGGGCGATAGAAGGCGCAGAAGGTGCAGTACTCGGTGCAGAAGTTGGTGTAGTTGATGTTGCGGTCGATGATGTACGTGACCACGCCCTCGGGGTGCAGGCGGCGACGGACCGCATCTGCCTCAAACCCCACACCGATCAGGTCGGGAGAACGGAAGAATTCGAGTGCCTGCTGGCGCGTAATCGGCATACATCCATGATACAGGGGCTTACAACCACAGCGGGACGCCGCTCAGCGCGCCCGGAAGAGGAAGATGCCGCGGGTAAGCAGGCGTCGGCCCTGCGTGCGCGCCAGGTTTGACGCGGTCGAAATCCCGCTGAAGAGGATGAAAAAGTCCAGAAAGGCCCGGAAGCGGCTTTGGTTGTTCATGGTGGATATCGGGGAAGCCTCGAAGCTCACAATCTCCATTCTATTGGAGCAGCAGAGGCGCGTGTCGGTTGCAAAATCAGCAGCGGCACACGCCTCTGCGAGTGGGCTTCAGTAGGTCAGGTCGAGCGCGTTCACGGAGTACGGAGCAAAGGTCTCGGTGAACTTTGCGCCCGAGAGCGTCACCGCCTTCTTTACCGGTACGATCTCGCGTGGACTCTCAATGCTGTTCGTTGCATTCGGCGTCTTGCCGCTGAGCGTGGTGAGCACGGCTTGCGCACCCACCTTGCCTGCGCCCTGGAGATCGATGGCCAGCGGGGCGGCCGTGGAGTTGGCATTCACAATCTTGAGATAGAGCTTGCGCTTCTGCGGGTCTCGGGTGGCGGAGACGTAAATGCGCGGCCCCCCGTTCTCCAGCTTGGCTGGGACGATCTGCGTGCCCAGGTTGGTCGCGAACATCACCTGCATCCAGTAGCTGGGCGACCCGTAGCTGGTCAGCGCGTTGTAGCCGATCAGGTCCGGCGCCCATTGCATCGCGCCCGGGGTCACATTGACGAACAGCGGCGCATAACTGGCCATGATGACCAGGTCGCTGTTGCGCTCCAGCCCGGTAAGCCACGCCGCGTCGGCGAGTGCGGCTTGCACGTCAGGCGTGGGGCTGCCCTCGAGCGTCGCCCACTCGCCCACAAAGATCTTTGGACCGTTGCGAGGATAGTCGTCGTAGTGGTGGGCATCGGAGAACGCCTTCTCCGCTGTCATATAAAAGTGCTCGTCGAGCACGTCGGGCGTCACGCTCTTCACCGGCGCCGTGGCGATCAACTGGAGTTGCGGGTACTTCTGCTTGATGGCCTTATAAAACTGTGCAAAGCGGCCGTCGTAGCCGGCGATGTCAAACCAGTCCTCATTGCCGATCTCCACGTACTTCAGAGCGAAGGGAGCAGGATGGCCGTCCCTGGCGCGCTCGGCGCCCCACTTGGTGTCGGTGCCGCCCGTGACGTACTGGATCTCGTCGAGGGCGTCTTGCACGTAGGGCTCCAGCGCGGGGCCTGGATTCACGTGCTCATGATGCAGCGAGTAGCCTGCGTACACGGCCAGCACCGGCTGCATGTGCAGGTCCTCGCACCACTCCAGAAACTCCAGCAGTCCCATGCCGTCGGACGATTGATACCCCCAGGGGCCGCGATGGGTGGGGCGATCCACCCACGGACCGACGGTCTTCTTCCACTCGAAGCGCTCCTGGATGGTGTCGCCTTCCAGGTAGTTGCCGCCCGGGAAGCGAAGAAAGCTGGGGTGCATGGCGGCGAGCTTCTGCATCAGGTCGATGCGGTTGCCGTGGTTGTCGTAAGTCGGTGGGAACAGCGAGACCAGATCGAACCACACGGTGGCCGGGCGGGCGACGGTCAGCACCAGGTGGTTGTTCATCGACACCGGGACCGTGCCCGTCTTCAGCGTGTACTTGTATTCCTTCCACCCGCTGCCGATGTTCGTGACAGTGGCCGTGGCGGCCGTCGCGCCGGTCTGGTCGTTGATCAGGCTCACGGTGACGGGCAGCCCAGGCGCATCCGTCTTGGCCCAGAAGGAACCGGTGTAGACGGTGTGGGGACGAACCGGGAAGCCCCAGTAGCCGTCATTCTCCACGCCGGCCGGAGAATCCGCTGACGCCGAGGTTACGCTGACCTTGATGCTGCGGGGCAGCGCCGAACTCGGGCCGCTGGTCTGGTCCGCGGAGATGCTGACCTGCGATTTGCCGCGCGCCACCATGTTCCAGTGCACCAGCCGGCCAAAGCCGGTGCCGGGCACGCGATCCTGCACCAGTTCGCCGTAGAGGCCGCCGTCATAGGAGTGGTTGATCTCCTCGGTCATCAACCCATAGAGCATGGGACTGACCGCGGCCGTCGGGTGGCTGACGTCGATCGTCAGCGTGGGAGTTTGGGCAGTGGCCGCGACAGCCAGGCCAAGAGCAGCAACAAGGGAAACCAGCACCGATGTGTTTTTCATGCTGAAGGCAATATATCGCAAGATGCGCGGAGCAAAGGACCGGAATGCCGAGCGCCGTCGTCGCCTCTACTGCTCGATGGCTGCTGCAATGGCGTCCCGCACCTCGCCGGGCAGGGCGGGCATGGCGCCGGACTGCGAGGCGACCCATGCTCCCCAGCGGTTGCCGGCTTCATTGAGCCGCCGCAGCGGCGCGCCGCGCAGCAGGTAGTGGGTGAGTGCCGCCGTAAAGGCGTCGCCCGCGCCGATGCTGTCCGCGACGGTGAGGGCAAAGCCCGGGTGCTCGTCCCACTCCTCGTTGCTGACCAGCAGGCTGCCCTTGGCGCCGCGGGTGATGGCGACGAGCCGCAGGCCGGGAAAGGAGCGCAGCAGGCGCTTTGCGCCTTGCCGCAAAGCGTCGCCGCCGGAGCTCTCGGAGCTTTCGAAGCCCAGCAGGGCCAGCACCTGTGGCAGTTCCGCCTGATTCATCTTCACCACGCTGGCCAGCTCCAGCGATTCCTGCACGATTTCGCCCGAGACATAAGGCGGGCGCAGATTCACGTCGAAGACGCGGATGCAGCGGGACGGGGTCTCGGCGGCGAGAGTCTGGATGGTCTGGCGCGACTGCGTGCTGCGTTGCGCCAGCGAGCCGAAGCAGATGGCGTCGGCTCGCTCGGCCAGCCGCACCCACTCGTCCGAAAGGGAAAGAAAGTCCCATGCGGCGGGTTCGTGAATCGTGTAGCGGGGCTCATCGTTGACGAACTCGACCGTGACGCGGCCGGTCTCATGAGCGGGATCGATCTCCACCAGGCTCGTATCGACCGACATCCCATCCAGTTGCTGGATGGCGCGGCGGCCAAGATCGTCGCGGCCGATGCGGCTGAGGAGAACGGCATGATTGCCGAGCCGGCCGGCCATGGCCGTGAAGTTGGCGGACGCGCCTCCCAGCAGCGCCACAGGTTCAGCGGCAGGGGCACCGGTGGGCTGCGGTCCCGCTGGCAGGATGTCCCAGAGCAGTTCTCCGATGCCGAGGACCAGGTGCGGTGCCTGCATGCGTGCTCCCTCTGCGTTCAGCTTTGCTGCTCCCATGGCCTTCCGTCAATGTCCTTTTGCGGCCGGATCAGCTATTTGCCGGCCCAGCGAAAGATGGAGCAGTCTTCCCACGGGGTTGCCATGTATTCGCCGTCCGGCTGGTTGTTGAGGATGTTGCGTTCGGCGGCGGCGTCGGCGGGCGAGCGCCGCACTGGGCCGGCAAACAGGCGCTCGAAGCCAGGCTGGGTGCGGAGAACGATCTCCTGCTCATTATTCACATACAGAATGTCGAGTTCGCCGGGACGGTTGGCGAACTGACGGGCCCATTGCCGCACCAGGCGGCGCAGCACCGGCGCTCCGAACGGGTTGAACAGGAACGCCACGCAGCGCCCGGCGGGCAGCTTGAACTCGGTGGCATCGCAGCAGTGCATGCGCATGGACGCCTGGGCGCGGCCGGCGAGACGCCAGCGTTGCATGTTCCGGCGGCCGATGCGGGCCAGCGTGGGGTGCAACTCGACCCCCAGCACGGCGCGAAACGGATGTTCGGCGGCGAGAAGCATCGCGCGGCCCATCCCTGCTCCGTAGTCGATGAAGGTGTAGCTGTCGAGCGGAGCCGCAGGACGGCAGCGACGCCAGCGGGTCAGCAGGGAATTGAAGACGGAGGGGGCCACCCCGTAGTAGGCGGTGGCGTGCCGGTCGTGAGGATGGCCGGCGCCGAGATGGCGGCCGGCGATAAGGCCGCTGGTGCGTACCCCGAACTCACGATCGAAGGGATGGCGGAGGAAACCATCGCCGATGGTCAATCCGGGCAACAGACGCCGCTGCGGCGGCCTGTTCCCGGTGAGGTCATGGATGTCCGGCCTGGGGGTCCGCACGGTTGAACCTTAGCACGAAATGGGGTGGAACACGCTCTGCATCGTTTAGGTGGCGTGCATCAGGCTGAAGAGCAGCACCGCCAGCACAATGGTGCTGACCACAACGTAAAGGCGGTCGCGCTCCAGCGCAAAGCCGGCAATCGCCATCACCACGCGCGCCACCGGCGTGGCGATTAGCAGCAGAAGCCCGAGCTGGATGATGCCGGCGCTGTTGAGGTGAAACGCGGACTGCACGATGCCGGGAACAGTGCGCATATCGTCGCCGCCGGCAACGAACGTCTGGTAGTGGACGTATTCGTGGTGGTGCTGGAAGAGATAGGCGACGCCGCCAGTGAAGACAACCGCGGCCGCGATCAATACGCCGGTGCGCAGCAAATTGCCGATGACATTTTCGAGCCGGTTATCGTCCATGCCTACACCCTTCCCATGACGCCGTTGAGGATCATCTCGACGGCAAGCGCGAAGATCACCACGGCGAACACGATGCGCAGCGTGCGCACCCGCGCGTGCACCAGCACCTTGGATCCGGCAAAGGCGCCGGCCAGAACCCCCAGCATCACCGGCATGGCGATACGCGGCTCAATGTAGCCGCGGCTCAGATAGACCCCGGCGCTGGCCGCTGCGGTTACGCCGATCATGAAGTTGCTGGTCGTGGTAGACACCTTGAAGGGGATGCGCATCGCCCGGTCCATGGCGATGACCTTCACCGCGCCCGAGCCGATGCCCAGCAGCCCGGAGAGCGCGCCCGCCCCGAACATCAGGCCGAACCCGGCGGGAACATTGCAGACTCCGTATTCCTTCTCAACGCCCCGCACAGGATAGGAGCCGCCCAGGCGCAGCAGCTTACCCAGCCGGTCCGAGGCAACCGGCAGCACGCTCTCCAGTGCTCCGCGCGCCACCGACTGATAGGCCGACTGGATGAGGACGAGCCCGAAGATAATGGCCAGGATGTGGGTGCTGACGTGACCGGCAATGTAAGCTCCAACCACCGCGCCGATGGTGGTGGCAATCTCCAGAAACATGCCGATGCGGATGTTGGAGAAGCCTTCGCGCACATACGCCGCCGCCGCGCCGGAGGAGGTGGCGATGACCGATACCAGCGAGGCGCCGATGGCGTACTTCATGTCCACGCCAAGCGCCAGGGTGAGCGCCGGAACCACAATAACCCCGCCGCCAAGACCTGTAAGCGCGCCAAGAAAGCCGGCAAGGGCAGAGATACTGCAAACAATGAGCGTGAAAAAGGTGACTGTCATGAGAGATCGGTGGGCGAAGCGGCCGGTTCTGTTCTCTCTTTAATTAGAACATCCCGCAGCGGGGGAAGATGAAGCGCGGGTGACCGGGAACACAGGCCCTAGATGCCGCCTCCAGCCTGGAGCTTTTCGCGAGTGAGCTCGTTCCAGGTCAGAAACTGTTCGGGCAGCGGCGGGCTGGCCACCTCCGGAGCCACACGCGCCAGCACGGCGCGGGGATCGATGGTCCCCTGGGCGTCGCGCAGTGCGCCCTTCACCCAGCCCACGGCCGCAACCTCCTCGCGGGCGGTGAAGGTTTGTTCCATGTAGAACCAGCGTGCATCCCAGCAGACCAGCCGCGAAGTTAACGTGAATCGCGCAAACAGCGGCAGCGAGCGCCGGTAGGTGACCCACACGGCGCCGACCAGCGGCTGCCAGCGCGAGCGCAGGATGTGTTCGAGCAGCCCGGCGCGGGCCAGCAGGTGCATGCGCCCGTAGTCCATCGCGCTCAGATAGCGGGCATTGTTCATGTGCAGATTCAAGTCGATGTCATTGAGTCCGACGCGCATGCGCAGCACGTCCGCATCCAGCACGCCGATGCGGGGCAACGGCCGGAGATGCTGGCGGAGAGCCAGGGCGGGAATGCGCACGAAGCTGGTGAAGTACGACACGGCGCGCTCCGGCTCAAGTGTAACTGCTGCGATGCAGCGCGCCCTGGAGAACCACACAGACGCTCGCGACGACAGCGCTCTGCGCGGTGCAGGACGAGATACCGGTTAGAGGCCCAGGTAGGCGGGCGTGTCGAGCGTCGGAGTGGTAAAGTCGGCATCTTCGCCGGTCTCTTCCGAGGAGCCAATGGCGACGTGGGCCAGCTCCCAGCAGGAGCGGTCGCGGAGCAGACGCGAGACCAGCGCGGTGTGCATGGCGTGCCCGGCGCGTTCGGCCACTACGCGGCCCTCGATGCGGCGTCCAGCCAGCGCGAGGTCGCCGATAAGATCCAGCACCTTGTGGCGGACGTACTCATCGGGGAAGCGCAGCGGCCCATTCAAGGGACCACTGGGTCCCAGAATAATGGCGTTCTCCGGACCGGCGCCGCGGATCAGGCCCATGTCGCGGAGACGCTGCTCATCCGCCTTGTAGCCGAAGGTGCGCGCCGGGGCGATGACGCAGCCGTAGGTCTCACTTGCCAGATCCACGCAAGTTTCCTGCTGGCCGATCGGCGCGGGAAAGTCGATGCCGTAGCAGATGTTGTAGCCGGTGCCGGGATAGACGCCGATGAACTTGTTGCCCTCGCGCACCTCCACCGGCTTGAGCACGCGGATCACCTCGCGGCGGCGGCGCTGAATCCGGATCCCGGCTTGGCGCACGGCTTCCACGTAGGGCAGCGCGCTGCCGTCGAGGATCGGCAGTTCCAGGTTGTCCAGCTCCACAATCACGTTGTCCAGGCCCAGCCCGATGAGAGCGGAGAGCAGGTGCTCGGTGGTGGAGATGAGCACGCCTTGGCGCATCAAGCTGGTGGCGTAGCTGACCTTGGCCACGTTCCGCCCAGTGGCCGGTATCTCGAAATTGTCCAGATCGGTGCGGCGGAAGACGACTCCCGAGCCGGCCGGAGCAGGCAGCAGGCGCATGGTCACCGGCGCGCCGGAGTGCAGGCCTACGCCCGTGAACTCCAGCGGTGCGGCGATGGTTTGCTCATATTGAACAGCTCGGCCCAAACAGTGCGCTCCCGGGAAAACGATCTCCCAACAGATTAGACGCGAAACTCAAAACCGCCTATGTGGCAAATTTGCCACAGCCTGAACATGTCAGGCGCGTAATCGGAAGATTCGAGGCAAGTCTAACGGGTTTACAATCATCGCATTATGAGCGAGGCGGGCGGTACAGGCGCGGAAAGAAGATCGGCGGAGGTTGTGCCCATGCGGGCGCTGCTGGCCGGTGCGCGGCGCAAGGAGCGGGAGCTGATCCGCTTCACGCGGGATCTGGTGGAGTGCGAGTCGCCCAGCGACGAGAAGGCGGCGGTCGACCGCTGCACGGCGCTGGCGGCAGAGCGGCTTACCGCGATCGGCGGCCAGGTTAAGCTCCATCGGCAGAAGCAGTTCGGCGACTTGCTCGAGGCGCGGGTGGGGCCGAGGCGGGCTGCGGCGGGACGCATTCTGCTCCTCGGGCATCTCGACACCGTGTGGCCTCTGGGAACGCTCAAGACGATGCCCTGGCGCGAGCGCGAAGGACGGCTCGCGGGGCCGGGCGTCTTCGACATGAAGGCCGGTGTGGCCATGGCGCTGACCGCGCTGGAACTGCTGCTGGAGGCCGATCTGCTGGAGCGGGAAGTGGTGGTGCTGCTGAACAGTGAAGAAGAGGTGGGCAGCCCGGTTTCCCGGCCGGTCACCGAGCGGCTGGCGCGGGGGTGTGCCGCGGTTTACGTGCTGGAACCGGCGCAGGGCCTGGCCTGCAAGACCGCGCGCAAGGGCACCGGCGACTGGCGCATCGAAGTCAAGGGTGTGGCGGCCCATGCGGGCGTGGACTTCGAGAAGGGCGCCAGCGCGCTGCGCGAACTGGCCCGGGTGATCGAAACCGTGAGCGCCTGGACCGACCCGAAGCGCGGCCTCACCGTCAGCGTGGGCATCGCCGGCGGCGGATCGAAGAGCAACGTGATTCCCGCCGAGGCCTGGGCAGAGGTGGATGTGCGCATTGCCCGCCTCGCGGATGGAGCGCGCATCGAACGCAAGTTTGCGGGGCTGAAGGCGGTCGACCGGCGCTGCTCGCTGAGCGTGAGCGGGAGCATCAACCGTCCGCCGATGGAGCGCAGCCGCAGAACGGTGGCACTGTACCAGCGGGCGCGGGCGCTGGCCGCGGAGCTGGGCTTTGGGCTCCGCGAGGCGGCAACCGGCGGCGGGTCGGATGGGAACTTCACTGCGGCGCTGGGCATTCCCACCCTGGATGGGATGGGCGCGGTGGGCGAAGGCGCCCATGCGCGCCACGAGTCGGTGCTGGTGGAGCATCTGGCGCCGCGCACAGCCATGCTGGCGGGCATGATAACGGCGGCAAGCGTTTAGATATTGGACGTTCGCCGGCTGATAGACTTCGGCATGAACACGGACGGGAGAACCAGATGACAGGCAAAACTGCATTCCTGCTGTTGCTGGCGGCGAGCGTGGCCGCTGCGCAGACGGCCACCAAACCGGCCACGCACACCGCTACGCAGGGCACGCACAAAGCTGCGGTGCATCACGCGAGCGCGCGGGCCGGCAAGCTGCCTCCGGGAATTCCGGTGGTGCATGGGGTGATCCACACCGCGTTTTCCCTTCGCTACCAGGACTACAAGATCGGCACCGGGCCGCTGGCGGAACCGAACCAGCTCTATCGCGTGCAGTACACCGGCTACCTGGCGGCGACGGGGCAGAAGTTCGACTCGTCGTACGATCACCGCGCGCCGGTGTTCAAGGATGGCAAGCCGGTGATGGGTCCGGACGGCAAGCCGGAGCTGGGCGAGGCCGAGCCGCTGGTCTTTCCGCAGGGCTACGGGCGGCTGATTCCCGGCTTCGACCAGGGCTTTACGGGCATGCACGTGGGCGGCAAGCGGCGCATCTTCGTTCCCTGGCAGCTTGGCTACGGAACCCGCGCCATTCCAGCGCGCGGCGATCATCCCGGCATTCCCGCCAAGTCGGACCTGATCTTCGATGTGGAGCTGGTGAGCGTAACCGACATGCCCACGATGCCGCCGCATCCGCTGCCGGCGCCGCCGCATCCGGGCGTCACGCCGGGACGGCCCTTTGCGCCGCCGCCGCATCCCAACGGCGCATTGCCAACCCCGGGCGCTTCCTCCGGCGCCGCGGGCGCCGAGCAGAAACCCGCGGCAGCCGGCGACAAGGGAACTTCCGGCGACGTGAAGGAGCCGCCCCAATAACCATCCGTCAGGCCGGAAGCGGCAGCTCCGGCGTGGCGGCCAGGAGCTGCTGCGTGTACGGCTGGCGAGGATGGGCGCAGAGCGCTTCCGCCTCGCCGGTCTCCACCAGCCTGCCTCGTTCCATCACGGCGATGCGCGTGCTCAGGTAGCGCACCAGCGGCATGGAGTGCGAGATGAACAGATAGGTCAGGCGGTGCTCGCGCTGGAGCGAACGCAGCAGGTTGACGATCTGCGCGCCCACGCTGACGTCCAGCGCCGAGACCGGTTCGTCCAGGATAAGCAGTTGCGGGCGCAGCGCCAGCGCGCGGGCGATGTTGATGCGCTGGCGCTGGCCTCCGCTGAACTCGTGCGGATGGCGGCCGAGCGCGGACTCGTCGAGCCCGACCTGGCGGAGGAGTTCGACAGCCTTGGCGCGGAAGGCTGGACGTTTCGCGATCCCGTGAATCGCCAGCGGTTCGGTGACGATATCCAGAACCTTCATGCGCGGATTGAGCGCAGCATAGGGATCCTGAAACACGGGCTGCATCTGGCGGCGCAGCCGGCGCAGCTCGGAGCGCGAGGCGCGCGCGATGTCCACGCCATCCACCCGCACGCTGCCGCGGCTGGGAGCCACCAATCCTAGAATCATGCGCGCGACGGTGGTCTTGCCGGAGCCGGATTCGCCGACCAGACCCAATGTCTCGCCAGGCTCGATGGTCAGCGAGACATCTTCGACGACCGTGTGCTCCTCGGTGCGCAGTCCCGCGCGGCGCGGATAGGTCTTCCAGACGGCATCGACTTCCACCAGGGCCATGAGCCGATTCTAGTGCAACCTGCGCAACTGTCCGCTCGCACCGGGGCAACGCATCCAAGGGGAGAGATTTACGGTTTACCTCCCAGGTTGGAGCCGGTGGAATGAAGAACAGGACAAGGGAACGGGAGCAGAGCAAAGCATGCAGCGCGTGGGCGGCGCTGGGCGTGGGGGCAATGGCGCTCTACGGCGCGAAGGTGCTGATCAACCTGTTCGGGCCGCAGCCGGAGTTTGCCATGGAAGCTCCTGGCGTGGCCCTCGACTCGGAGGAGTTCCTCCAGTTCCTGAGCGTGGTGACGGATGGAACGCGGCGGCGCTCGCGGTTGCAGCGGCTGAAGAACGGCGAGGCGTTCTATCCCGAGGAGCTGCGGGCGATCGAGTCGGCGCGCCGTGCGGTGAACCTGGAGTACTACGAGTTTTCGCCCGGCGAGGTGAGCGGGCGCATGCTGAAGGCGTTGGCCGAACGCGCGCGCGCAGGCGTGGAGGTGCGGCTGGTGGTCGATCGCGTGGGCAGCGCGAGCACGCCCGACAGCTACTTCAACGAGCTGCGCGCGGCCGGCGGCGAGATGCGCTGGTATCACCCGCTGCGCTGGAACACCTGGCCGGAGCTGAACCAGCGCACCCATCGCAAGCTGCTGGTAGTGGACGGAGAGACCGGCTTCATCGGCGGCGCGGGCATCGCGGACCACTGGCTGCACGCTACGGCGAAAGGCCCGCGCTGGCGCGACACCGTCTTTCGCGTGGAAGGCGAGGGCGTGGCCGGGCTGATCTCGACCTTTGCGGAGAACTGGCTGGAGGCCTCGGGAGAGATCCTCTCCGGCCCCAAGCAGTTTGGCTTCCGCGCGATGCCGGAGGGCGCGCACGGATTCGTGGTGACCAGCACGCCGCGCGGCGGCGGCACGCAGGCGCGCATCTTGTTCCAGGCGCTGATTCGCAGCGCGCGCAAGTCGATCCGCATCACCACGCCCTACTTTCTTCCCGACCGCAGCGCGCGGCGGGCGCTGATCGAGGCGGCCCGGCGGCGGGATGTGCAGGTGCAGATTCTGACCGCCGGTCCTTACATCGATCATCCCTTCGTGCATACCATCAGCCGCCAGGCCACGCGCGAGCTGGTCCGCGCCGGCGCGGAGGTCTACGACTACCTGCCCTCGATGATCCACGCCAAGCTGATGACGGTGGATGAGCAGTGGTGCGTGGTGGGCTCGACCAACTTCGATCACCGCTCGTTTGCGCTGAACGACGAGGTCAATATGGCGGTGCTGGACCGCGAGCTGGCGGGCGTGATCGAAAGCGACTTCGCCGAAGACCTGAAGCAGAGCCGAAGGTTGACTGAGGCGATGCTGGGCCATCGCAGCCCGCTCGCCGCCGCGGAGTGGGTGGTGGAGCACGCCATCCGCTTCGAAACGTGAAGAACAGAGAACAGAGAACAGAGAACAGTGAACAGGGAACAGTGAACAGGGAACAGAGATCAGGGAACAGGGAACAGAGATCAGGGAACAGAGATCAGAGATCAGGGGGCGCGAGCCTGGCCCTGAGCGCCTCGGCGAAGTTGTATTCGGGGTCGAAGTCGTTCTCGCGAGCGTCGCTGGCAGACATGCGCCAACTGGCCAGGGTGGTCTGGAGTCCCTGGAGCATGACGGCGGCGCGGCCGGTGGAGATGCGGTTTTCCGCCAGCGCGTGGACGATGCGATTGGCCATGCAGGCGACGCTGCCTTCGTCGGCGAGAGGCTCGAACTCAATCTCGTGCTCGGCGGATTTCGGCTTGGGGGATGCGCGCCGCGAGGCTTTCTGCGGGCCGTGGAAGTAGCAGTAGGGGCTGCCGCGCATGGCGGGCGAGTTGCAGTTGCGGCCGGTGGGCATGAGGTGGCGGCAGGTCTTGACGGCGGACATGGGATTTCTCCTTTTGGCAGGCAGCGGCAGAGCTGAGCGGCACCCCCCACCCCCACCTCCACCCCCCGGGGGGCTGCCGAAAGTTCCAAAGTTCCTTGTTTTCAGCTGGATGAGAGGTGGATCTGAGCTCCAAGTTCCTTCTTCTCAGGACTTTGAGATCTGGTGGTCTTGAAAAAGAAAGAGTTGGGAGCGACGCGGAACGGTTCGGCGGCTGCCGGAGATTGCATTGCGAGATCAGGATAGAGCGGCGGGGGGAAATTGCTCGCAACGGGGTGCGGCGGGGAATGGGTAGATTTCTGGGAGATGCGGGCGGAGAGGGGCGGGAGGGATTGACGGGGATTGGCGCGGTTGTGATCGAGGGTTTCCGGGAGGCGGAGTCGAAGCAATCCACCGGTAGGTGAGTGCATGGGGAATTTGGCGCTCATTGAACATTGTGGGTGCGGTGTCCCACTTGGCGACGATGCGGCAAGGTGAAACACTGGCCCGTTCTTCAGGGAGTGATCAGGACGTTCCGGACCGGGATGCCGCGCTATTGAGGTCTGTGGCGTCCCGGTGCACAAAGGCGAGGCACCGGGGCATCCTCGGTTTGGTTGGGCGAGCTTGCCAAGGTCCGGGCCACAAGCCAAACTGCTCGACCAACTCCACCGCTTGCATGATCCAGTCGAGCGGGCATCACCTAGAGTTTCATTCGACGTGCAATTTCTGATGCAAGCGCGCTGAACTCTAGGTCGGCTTCCTCTATTTGTGCGTAGTAGCCAGAATTGACCTGCCCCTTGAGCTTTCCGATTGCGACTCCGATGGATTGAGCCTGGGGCGCCAGGCTGTGAAAGTTCTTAATACCACCCAATTTGTTGGAAGCAAAAGGCACCAGCTTTGGATCAACAGCTCGCAATTCCGACACGATCTTATCCCGCACACGTGGCGCGATGAATTTCTCCCAGTGGTCATGCGGAGCTGTTGCCATCCTTCCAGAAGAAATCTTATATGCCGACGTGATATAGCCGAGATATGCAGGCTTCCCTCTTAATAATCCAGGAAGCATCTCAGGCGTAGCGAGTGAACGAACGGTCTGCCAATCAGTGATCCATCGTGCCAGCGAGCGACCAACCGTCGTAAGAGCGCGAAGCGAAAACAAATCCGCCGCGACTGGAGATGCAAAGTAATCCGCATCTAGCAGGATTGCGCGATTAAGTGGTCCGAGATTAGGGCCGACGTCATAAATAATCACATCGGCTTTCACTGCCTTTCCGACCGCTCGGACCGCGTTTGAAAAGGCGCATGTGACGTCATACCCTCGCTCCTTCCGTGCGAATGCGCTCGTCCAAGCCTCAGGAAGTTCTTCCTCATAATCTGCTAAAAACACGTCGCCTGGCACAAGATGTTCCAAGCTGGTAATCTTTACGGGAGTAATCGGCTTGATCCCGCCCTTACCTCGGACTACTGGCCTGATAGATGACCAGATCGTGCTTCCTTCTTCGGTGTCCGACTTATCCAACATTTCGTCCAGATTCTTCTCTGGCAAGAAGAACGAGGTGAGGTTGCATTGTGGATCGGCGTCCACCATCAAGACACTATGCCCCATATCCGATAGCGCATCTGAGATATTAACGGTGAGCGTAGTCTTCCCGACGCCACCTTTATTGTTGAACAGCGCGAGAGTCTTCATTCTTATCCCCCGAAATGAAGCTTAGTACAGTCGAACGATAATCTATTATCGGATAGCCCAAATTTTATGATATAGATGGTCTCTACTAAAAGCGCATCACGCGACAGACCTGCGAAATCGGGGCGCATTTTATGACCACAAAACTGCCTAGGGCTACGCACGAAGGTAGAGTGACAATCGGGAAATGGGCACTTCACGCGTTCAATCTGGACAATGGTATAAGATTGTTTGACCAACCATCATTCGAGGCAGTTCTGGGATTTCGCGCCGGTGAAGCTGCGCCGAAGAGTCTCGAAAAGATTGCGACCCACCCCATAATGCGGTCCAATCCATTGGCGACCAGCGCGAATATTTTTACGCGCCCCATCGTCTTTATCGCTATTGGCGGCAAGCGATCACAAGGATTCGATTCAGAGGAATTAATCACTATTTGCCGTTTGCTTTTGAAGGCACGAGAGCTTGGAATACTCAGAACCACCCAGGGATTACGATACGCGCAGGCAGCCGAATCCCTCGTCGTCAGCCTCGCGAATGTCGGCCTCTCAGCCCTCATCGACGAAGCGACGGGGTTTCAGAGGGATCGAGATCGGGATGCTTTAAAGGCACTCCTCGACAAATACCTCAAGAAAGAGCTAGCAGCCTGGGCAAAGCGCTTCCCGGATGAGTTCTATCGGCAGATGTTTCGCTTGAAAGGCTGGGAGTGGCGCGGAATGTCGATTAATCGCCCGCAAGTAGTCGGGACATATACCAGAAATATTGTTTACGAACGACTAGCCCCTGGGATTGTAGATGAGCTCGAAAGACGCAATCCCAAGGATGAGCGCGGCGAGCGCAAAGGAAGGCACCATCAACTACTGACAGATGACATTGGACATCCTGCACTGGCACAGCACCTTTATGCAGTTTTGGCGCTTATGCGAATCGCCCCGAATTGGCGTAAATTCAAGAGTCTCCTTCAGTCTGCATTTCCGCTCAAGGGGGATCAGCTTGAATTAGGCATAGATGATTAAGCGGGCCTGTAAAATTTAAGCATTGCACCCCATTTTCGTTAATGTCCGTCGGGTGGCCCGGGGCTGAGGATGCGTGCCCAACCACGACCTTTGGGTGGCCCATGTCTCGCTTTTGAGACCTGGGGAAGCTCCAACCTCTCGGCCGCCAAGAATTACTCCTCATAAGTCGGCCAGTGTCCAGCGCCCAGTGTCCCGTCAAGTTGCCGTAGAACCGAAACGTCGGCGAGTATTTTCAAATCCACTTGGCCGTGTAACGGGCATGTTTGAGAAGTGTCCCTAGCTGTCAGTTGTTGCCTGCAGCCCAAACCGCTCATCGAGACTTTGGATGGGGGCTTGCGCGGGGTTGGGGATTGCCGCGTCCCTTCGGGACGCGCCGAATTTTCTATTTTTGTTGGGGGCTCATTCCCCGGATTGCGTCCGTCGCCCGCTACGGCGGGCTCTGGACTTCATCCGGGGCTAACTTCCTGCTGCCCCTCCGGGGCGCTGCGCTGCTGCGCGGCTGGTTGTCGCGGTTGCGTTTTTCACGCTTCTTGATTGCACGATGATCTGTGCCCCATTCAAAACGCGTTCTTTGCGTTTTGAGTGGGAGAGCGCGAACCCCGTCCCGCCCGATCATCGTCCGCCGCGGCGGACGATGATCGGGGCACAGCTTGTTCCTGCATGGAGTGGTCATGCACGAGTCTTGACCGGGGTCCCCACCGAGGCGTGCGAAGGGCAACCGCAGATCCTTCGGTCGCGGCGGCGACCTCAGGATGACAGGGCGGTTGGTGACGGCGAGTGGGAGCGCGACGGCCCAGTGTCGGCTCCGGGGAAACGGGGTCGTGGTGCTAGGGGCTGGTGCGTGGTTGGGGATTGCCGCGTCCCTTCGGGACGCGCCGATTTTTCTTTTTTTGTTGGGGACTCTTTCCCCGGATTGCGTCCATCGCCCGCCACGGCGGACTCTGGACTTTATCCGGGGCTAACTTCCTGCTGCCCCTCCGGGGCGCTGTGCCGCTGCGTGGCTGGTGGTTGTCCCGGCACCGGCCTGCTTCCTGACCCCCGACCCCTGATCCCTGATCCCTGACCCCTGATCCCTGATCCCTGACCCCTGACCTGCTCCGTCCACTCCCCGGTCCCCAAAGGCGAGGGACCGGGGGCACCCCGCCAGTAGAGCGTTGGTCTCCCAGGTCTCAAAATCGATCCCTGATCCCTGATCCCTGATCTCTGATCCCTGCTCTCCGCTCACACAATCTCGAACTTGTCGCCGATCTTGAGCTGGTGGTAGCGCCTTTGCAGGTCCTGGGAGAGGTTCATCTTCAGCTCTTCGGGGTAGCCGCGCGTCCAGAACGCGATATCCTCCCGCACCTGGTAGGTGCCGAAGTGCTGGGGAAAGATGTAAGACGGCTGCAACTGGTTGATGAGAATCATGGAGCGGTCGGTATACATGTTGTGGATGGTGGGCGAGACGAACAGCACATCGATGTTCTTGAGGTTCAGATGTTCTTCGGTGAGAACCGAGTCGCCAGGCTCGAGGAAGCGCTTGCCGCCGATCGTGAAGACATAGCCGCAGTTGTGCGCGATGCTCTCGACAAAATCAGGTTCGCGCGTCAGCACCGTGAACTCCTGGTTGCCGTGAATGGCATGGATCGGCTCCACGTGAATGCCGCGGACGTCGAAGGGCTGCAACGGCTCGGGAACGATGATCCGCTCCTGCGGGATCTTCAGCGCGGCGACCTCGCGGACACACGTCGTCGGCAGGACAAACGTGGTCCGGCTGCCCTGCGCCAGTCCCTGGATGGTGGGCACGTTGCAATGGTCGCCGTGCTGGTGGGTCACAAACTCGACGTCCAGAATGCCGGCCAACTGCTGCGGGGTGAGCGGCGGCGGATGGATCTTGGGATACTCGCGGCTGTCGGCCTCGAGGTCGAGGTCGGAGGCGAACAGCAAGTCGCCCGACTTGATCAGCCAGCCGGAGTTGCCCATCCACCACACGGCGATGCCCTCGTGGTGGTCCTGGATCTCTTGGAGAAGGATCTCGCTCGATCGAGTCTCGGGTGCTGCCTGGCCGCTGGCCAGGGCAGGGGAATCGCTGCCACTCAAAAGCCCGGCAACGGGCAGCGTTGCCAGACTCATCTTTACAAAGCCTCTTCTGGTTGGACTCATCCGTAACGCTCCATCGGCGTTCCGAGGATTCTAATTTGCGGAGGCAGATGGCGCGGGCAAATTGTGCTGTGGGGCAGTGGCGGCGGGCGGCGAGGACGCCGCCCGTACAGCCGGTCTGGAGACCGGCGCTACCGAATTCGGTTGAGGGCGCCGGCGAGGGGGGGACGAAAAGCGAGAGGCACGCAAAAAGGGCTGCTCGCTGGAGCAGCCCTTTCCGTTGTGTTCTTGCTGTTGCGGCGAAGCCGCGTCTGCCCCACCGCAGGTGGTTACGCTGGTGACGGGGAGCCTTCGGGGAAGGGCGGTCCGCCCCGGCCTTCGGGCTTGAGGACCTGCTGCGGCGTGCCGCCGCCCTGGTCGCTGGGCGAGGCGAGGACAGAACGCATCGGGGGCAGCTCCTTGCCTTCGATCAGCAGGCGCACCTCTTCGGCGTCGATGGTCTCGCGCTCCAGCAGGGCTGCGGCCATGCGGTGCATGGCGTCCTGATGGGTGCTGAGGATGCCGTGCGCCGACTGATAGGCCTCGTCGATGAGGCGGCGCACTTCCTGATCGATCTGGCGCGCCGTCTCTTCGCTGAAGTCGCGGTGCTGGGCGATCTCGCGGCCCAGGAAGATCTGCTCCTCCTTCTTGCCGAAGGTGAGCGGACCGAGGCGGCTCATGCCGTACTCGCAGACCATGCGGCGGGCGAGCTCGGTGGCGGTTTCAATGTCGCTGCCGGCGCCGGTGGACATCTGGTTGAGGAAGATCTCCTCGGCGACGCGGCCGCCATAGGCGGTGGCCAGGCGGGTCTCCAGATACTCGCGGGTGTAGTTGTGGCGGTCGTCGGGCAGATAGACGGTGACGCCCAGGGCCATGCCGCGGGGAATGATGGTGACCTTGTGGATGGGGTCGGAGTGCTGGCGCAGGACCGAGACCATGGCGTGTCCGGCCTCGTGGTAGGCGGTGACGCGCTTCTCCTCGTCGGTGAGCAGCATGGACTTGCGCTCGGCGCCCATCAGCACCTTGTCCTTGGCCAGCTCGCAGTCGTACATGGTGACCTGCTTGCGGTTGGCGCGGGCGGCGTTGAGGGCGGCCTCGTTGACCAGGTTGGCCAGGTCGGCGCCGCTGAAGCCAGGTGTGCCGCGGGCCAGGACGTTGAGGTTCACGTCGTCGGCGACAGGCACTTTCTTGATGTGGACGCGGAGAACTTCTTCGCGGCCGCGCACGTCGGGCAGGCCGACCACCACGCGGCGGTCGAAACGGCCGGGGCGCAGCAGCGCGGGATCGAGCACGTCGGGCCGGTTGGTGGCGGCGACGAGAATGACGCCGTCGTTGGACTCGAAGCCGTCCATCTCCACGAGCAGTTGATTCAGCGTCTGCTCGCGCTCGTCGTGACCGCCGCCCAGGCCGGCGCCGCGATGGCGGCCGACCGCGTCGATCTCGTCGATGAAGATGATGCAGGGAGCGTTCTTCTTGCCCTGCTCAAACAGGTCGCGGACGCGGCTGGCGCCCACGCCGACGAACATCTCCACGAAGTCCGAGCCGGAGATGGAGAAGAACGGGACGTTGGCCTCGCCGGCGACGGCGCGGGCCAGCAGGGTCTTGCCGGTTCCCGGAGGGCCGACCAGCAGCACGCCCTTGGGGATGCGGCCGCCCAGTTTTTGGAACTTCTGCGGCTCGCGCAGGTACTCGATGATCTCCTTCAGCTCTTCCTTGGCCTCATCCACGCCGGCCACGTCCTTGAAGGTGACCTTTTTCTGCTGCATGGAGAGCAGGCGCGCGCGGCTCTTGCCGAACGACAGCGCCTTGTTGCCGCCCGACTGCATCTGGCGCAGCATGAAGAACCAGATGGCGCCCAGCAGCACGAACGGGCCGATGTTGAAGAGCAGAGGCAGCAGGATGTTGCTCTGCGGCTGCTTGATGGAGAAGTTGACCTTGGCGTCGAGCAGGGCCTTTTCCAGGTCCTCGTAGTTGCTGGGAATCGTGGTGTGGAACTCTTCCTTGGGCGAGCTCTTGAGATGGCCCTTGAGCTCGTCGCCCTGAATCACGGCATCCTGCACCTGGCCGGCCTGGACCTTGTTGTAGAGCTCGGAGTAGGTATACTCCTGCTCTTTGCCCATGCTGGCGCCTCTTTGCACCACGCCCCAAAGGAGCATGAGGCAGATGAGGATAAAGACCCAGAACATGATCGTTTTTACGCTTGAATTCACCAGGACTCCTCTTTCCCGGGGAGGGAGAAACTCAAGGCCTCCACCACCGCATGCTTCCATCCATTAGACGCCGGGCTGCTGCGACAAGTTACAGAATCGTGCAGGGGCGTCAAAGCGGCTACACGAATGGCGTGCCGCCCGGACGAGCAGTATCTCAAATTGTACTCCCAAGCCGATCTGAACCGCGGCAAGCGCGGCGCAGGACGGGTCCGGCACCCGGACACAAAACCCGCGGGGAAATGCCGGAAGGGGAACAGGTTAACCGATGTTCTCCAACAGCTCGACCTGCACCGTGAGCCCTGCTTCGGGCTCCAACTCCACACCTTTCATCCATACGATGCGGCCGTCGAGTTCGAGGACGGGCCAAACCGCGCGCGCCGACCCGGTGATCCGCAGCCGCTCCAGGATCTCCTTGACCTTGCGGGGAGCGCTGGAATGGCGGAGCCGGACCCTGTCTCCAGGGGTCCAGGTGCGGAGCACCGCGGTAGGACCTGCGTGGTTCGTCTGAAGATTGGACTCGGCAGGGAGGCCGGAGGTAGCGAGGCGGAGGCGCAGGCCGAAGGCGGGAGCGTCGATCTGGCCGGGGACGGGGATGCGGTACTCCGGGATCTCGGGGCCGGGCGCGGAGGCAGCCGGCTCCAGGCGTAGTTCGCGGGGGGTGCGCTCGGCGTGCAGGCCGGCCAACTCACAGCGCTGGCCGGAGCGGCCGGTGAGGGCCAGGTCGCGCAGGCTCTCGGTGGCGGGGAAATCGGGCGCCGCGCCAAGCAGGCCGGCGGCATGGCGCAACAGCCGGCGCTGGAGCGCGGGCGCGAGGGCGGCAAAGCGGGATACGTCCAGAGCCAGGCCGGAGGCGGAGGCGCGGCCGCCGCCCCGCACCGGCCTTCCGGTCAGGATCAACTGTGGGGCGATGCGGGCCAGCTCGGCCTGCCACCAGGCCTCCTCGTCGCGGGCCAGCGCGGCCATCTGGACCAGGTGCTCGCGCAGGCGCGGATTCCACTGCTCGAGCTGGGGCAGCAGTTCGTGACGGATGCGATTCCGGGTGAAGGTGAGATGGCGGTTGCTGGAGTCCTCGCGCCAGGGTTGGTGGAGGGAGTGCAGGTAGGCCTCAACCTGGGCGCGGGTGGCGCCAAGCAAAGGACGGACGATCAGGCCTTCGGGAAATTCAAGTTGGGGCGAGATGCCGGAGAGGCCCTCGGTCCAGGCCCCGCGCAGGAATTTGGCGAGGACCGTCTCGGCCTGGTCGTCGAGCGTATGCGCCGTGGCCACCGCATCCATCCCCATTCCGCTGTCCTCCTGAGCGCAGCCCCGCAGGGGCGGAGACGAAGGATCTGCGGTTGCCTTTCTTTCCATCAGGCTGCGGAACCATGCGTAGCGCAACCTCCGCGCGGCCTCTTCCAGGGTCTCGGCGGCCTTGCCGGCTGCCGGGTTGGCCTGGGCTTCGGCGGGGATATCGATGCGGTGTTCGTGAAACGGAAGCTCGAGGCGCGCGGCCAGGTCGCGGCAGAAGGCGAGGTCGGCGTCGGCTTCTGCGCCGCGCAGGCCGTGGTGCAGATGAGCGGCGCAAAGCACGAGGCCGAGTTCCGCCCGGCGTTCGTGAAGAGCGCGCAGCAGGGCGACGGAGTCGGCTCCGCCGGAGAGGCCTACGGTGAGGCGCATGCCCGGCTTGAGCAGCGTGAGGTCCAGCGGCAGTGCGGCAGCGGGCTTGGAACGTGGAGGCACGAGAGGATGATAGCGCGGACGCCCAGTCCATCTGCTCTCACTTGCACCTCCACCGGGGTTGCCATCCACGGCGAGCTGATTGCCGGCGCTTGAAAGCTGAAAGCCGGGTTTCGCAGTGCTATACTCGCCGAGTTATGCGAGTTTTTGCGATTCTTCCGGCCGCGGGCTTGGGCACGCGGATGGCCGGACCCCAGCCCAAACAGTTTCTGGAGTTGGACGGAGCCCCGATCCTGATCCACTCCCTGCGCGCCTTTGCCGGCGCGCCCCGCGTCAGCGAGATCTACGTGGCGGTGCGCAAGCCGGAGATCGCCCGCGTGGAAGCGCAGGTGGCCGAGCACGGTTTTGGCAGCCGCGTGCACGTGGTGGAAGGCGGCGAGAAGCGGCAGGAGTCGGTGGCTCATGCGCTGGCCAAGCTGCCGGCCGACCCCGACGATCTTGTGCTGGTGCACGATGCGGTGCGGCCGCTGATCGACACGGCGACCATCGAGCGCACCATTGATGCAGTGGCCGAACACGGCGCGGCGATCGTGGGCTTGCCGGCGGTGGACACCATCAAGCAGGTGGAGCGAACCGCCCACGGCGCCATCATTACAGCCACGATTCCCCGCGAGTTCATTGTGCAGGCGCAGACGCCGCAGGGCTTCCGGGTGGGGCTGCTGCGCAGCGCCTTTGCGGATGCGGAGGCGGATGGGTTTATCGGCACCGACGAAGCTTCACTGGTGGAGCGGGCCGGGCAGCCGGTGCACGTGGTGCCCGGATCTCCGGTTAATCTGAAGATTACGCAGCCCGGCGATCTGGAGCTGGCGGAGTTCTTTCTGAAGCAGCGGAGTGCGCGGAGCTAGCGCACGGACAGCGGATCGAATCCCGAAATACTGAGAGAATGTAGTTACGGAGAGCATGGATACACGGATCGGCTTTGGCTACGACTCGCACGCGTTCAAGCCCGGAGTGCCGCTGCGCATCGGCGGCATGGCGCTGGATCATCCCGAGGGCCTGGCGGGCCACTCGGATGGCGACGTGCTGCTGCATGCGGTAACGGATGCTCTGCTGGGCGCGGTGGCGGCAGGCGACATCGGCAGCTTTTTCCCGCCGGGCGACCCGCGCTGGAAGGATGCCGATTCGGCCATCTTTCTGAACACCGCTCTCGAGGAGCTTCAGCACGCCGGCTACGGCATCGCCAATGTGGATGTGACGCTGATCCTGGCCAAGCCCAAGATCGCGCCCATTGCGCCGGAGATGCGCGCGCACCTTGCCGATCTGCTCCAGGTGGAGATTGGCCAGGTCAGCATCAAGGCTAAGACTCCCGAGGGGCTCAACCTGGACCATGTGGCGCAGTGCCACGCGGTGGCGCTGGTGACGCGCATCCGCGAAGAGGAAGAGCTGAAGAGCATGGAAGCAGTGATCGAGAGCCAGCGCCAGCTCGAGGATGTGGTGGACGACCTGCTGGCCTCGGTGCACGGCGTGCCGCGGCGGAAGATCGCGCCCGTCTACGATACCGAGGACATCACCTAGGGGGGCTGAACGGGGTTGGCAGGCGTGGCCTGCGGACGGCGATCCGGGAGGCAAGCCAATCGGCGCTGGCTGCGGTGGTTTCTTGTTGCTTTCGCGTGGGCGGTGCTAGGCCTCGAACCCCACGCAACGGCTGATCGGCGCGCCTGCCTCGTGAATGTCCTTTGGTGACACGCCACAGAGCTGACCCTGGCTGAAAGGCCTAGAATGGTGTCGCTTTCCTAGAGGCGCGTTTGGGGTAGCCAAGATGGACATCGGCAACTGCGTCCGGATGCGGGCACAAGAGCTTCTCTCCGTATTTGCTGTCAGTGCGCTTGTCGCTGTGATTGCATGCTCCAGCCAGAAGGTCCATCGACATTACGGAATCACCGTGGCCTCAAACTTTTACGAGCGTCCCTTTCACTTTGATTGCTCGCCCGCTCCCCTGCAGCCGGGTTCTTCCGCCTTTACAACTGGCTCCCGGCAGGCTCTCTACGCGCGGTCTCGCAGCCATGTTCTTGACCTGCCGCTTCGTGCGGCCCCTTCTTTGACCATCGCTGCGGAGTTGGGCAATATCGTCGAAATTGCCGCATCTCCCCAGGACCGCTGGATCGCCCACTATTGCGCAACGGGAAAAGGCAATTCACCCCAGGAGGCCGACGGCAACCTGAAGAAAATCGCAATGCAGCAGACCGGAAGCCTGCTTACTTTGAACAGCCCTGGTGCGATCGGATCCGGCCGCCTGCTCCTGGAGGTACCCGCCGGAGCGCCGTTGACCGTGCATAGCGACGATCCTCTGGAGATCCACGATCTATCCGGACCCGTTCGCGTCTCGAGTTTGGGCCGCGCTGTCATCCTCAAGACCACTGGACGCGTGGATGTCTGGGCCATGGCCGTCAATTTTGCCGGCTCACAGGGTTCCGTATTTCTTAATGCATCCCGGGACATCAACTTCATGATTGCCGCGACCAGGTTTCAGGGCAGTCTAGGGGCCAACGCGCAACATCAGGTAAACGCGTACTTCCCGGCCGGCTTTCAAACCTCCGTAGACGTCCTCGTGAACCGCCCGAAGGATTTCATCTGCCGCGCTGATTTCTGCTCAAAGTTCAAGAAAGATCGAGAAGGCGGCCTGTACCGGTTCACCTATGGCGACGCCCAAAGTGGAACCGATCGAATTGGCATTCGATCCATGGCCGGGCAGGTTCTGCTTGCTACGATCCCTTGAGGGCAGGTGGTCCGGTCAATAACTGTGAAGAATGGCTCATAAGTGTTCAGACACTGTGCGCCGTGCCTTGTCCGACCATCACTGAATCGTGACAGTGACGGTAGCGTGCGACTGACTGATGCCATTGGCGGAGAACGCTCCATTCACCGCGAAGGTATAATTTCCGGGAGTCGTGCCGGGCACTTGCTGAGTTTGCGGCGTGCCGCCGTTTATCTCGCCTCCGCATGCGAGGAAACCATTCAGCGCAATAAGAAATATCAGAGAAAGCCACAGACGGCGGCGTTTCGAGGTTGGGAAAAATCCTGCCGCGAGAAGTCCGCAGATGAGGAATCCGCCACTGGTCGCAATCCAGTGGCGGCCCTTGCGCCGCAGTGCCGCTGATGTCGTCGTAATCGTGCTGGGTGCGGTTGAACTGATGGTCATTGCCGCAGTAACCGCCGTCGCGCCGGTAAGGTCAACAGAGGCCGGAATGTTGCAGGCCGGCAGATGAGTAGCACCTGCCGGAGACGACGTGAGGGCGCAAGAGAGATATACATTTCCAGTAAAACCGCCCAGCGACGTCACGGTTACGGTGGATGTGTTGGCCGATGTTGCTCCCGCGGCAATTGTCAGCGGAGTCCCGCTCAGCGTGAACGGCGACGTCGCTCCTGGGGTCACGGTAAACGTCACAGTTGTGTCGGCAGGTCCATAGGTCGAGTCTCCCGAATAAGAGACTTGCAAGGATGCCGTTCCTCCTGGTCCGAGGTTCCACATTGAGCCGCCCGGCACCGAAGCGGTTGCTGAACCGTTGCTGAGTGTTTCCGTGTCAGACCAGTTGCAGGACCCCGGCGTCCCGCCCTGTAAAGGAAGGCAGTAGTCGATTGTTCCTGTGGGCGTGGGCATGCCGCTCGGTGCGATGACGGTGGCAGTGATGGCCGTGTACTCGGCGTGATTGACCGAACTCGGATTGGCCACGGCGGAAACGGTCACATTCTGGCCCGCGTTCACATCGAATGTAGCTGTGGCCGGACCGTAATTGGCGTCCCCGCTGTAACTCGCTGTCACCATATCGTTGCCCAACGGCAGAGAGCTCACGTTGAGCTCGGCCTGGGCATAACCGCTGGCGCCTGCATTTGCGGTCAGCGGCGCCGTTCCGAGTTGGGTGTTGCCGAAGCTGAAGGTTACATTGCCGGTAGGCGGGGCTATTAACGGAAAGAAGAGGGTGCAGCCTCCGTTCGCACAATTCGGCGGGAAAGAGCTCGGCACCGCCACCGCCAAGCTGAGAGTGGTCGCCGATCCCACGGCGATAGCCCGTGGGCTGGCAGACAAAAACGCCCTCGTCGACGCCTTGGCGATGATGAGCGAGAGTGGAGCGTTGCTGGTGGACGCCTGAAAACTGGAATCTCCGGGATAAGCCGCACTGACACTGTTGGTTCCGGCAGGGAACGCAATCGAGGGCTGCCATTCCGCGACTCCCAGGCGATCGATTCCCACCGCGCCGGAGTTGAGCGCTGACGAACCCGCCGAATCAGTAAAAGTCACCGTGCCCGTTGCCAGTCCGTCGAGTTGTCCGTCGGGCGCATTGGCGCCGCGCGGCTGGGCATCCAGCACCATGTAAGTCCCGAACGGGTAACTAGCCCCGCTGACGAGCGGAGCGAATGCGTTGGTGCTGCTGTTCCAGTAATTTCCCGTGAGAGAAACCGTACTCTTCTCGGGCTCCACATCCAGGGTGACACTCGCGCTGCTGGGCGCAAAAACCGTATCTCCCGCGTACTTTGCCGTAAGTTGATAGTGTCCGCCAGGCAGATCGTCGAACGTAGTCGTGGCCGCTCCGCCTGCCAGGGTGAGTTCGCCCACGCTGGTGTTGCTCGCTGGACTCGCATTGGTTACCAGACCCACGTCACCGGTCGGCGTCCCTCCGGAGCCGCTGACCGAGACATCCACCGTCACCGGCGTTCCGTGAGGGAAGCTGGTTTGACTCACGTTCAACGCTGTCGAAGTCGGCGTAAAGTTCAGACTGTTCCAGTTCTGCACCAGCAGACTCGCATCCACGCTGCCTAGACCCGTGGCCTGGTTATATCCGGCGGCTGCGGAGTAATGGCCGAGCGTGTAGAAGCCTTTGGTATTGTCACCGGCTGTGCTCAAGGTGCAATCGGGCGTGCCCTGCTGGCAAGGTACATTGTTGCTGCCGACCGCGACGTCATGAAAATCTTCGGGATGTTGCGCGGCAAGAGGATAGAAGATGAAATTCGCCTGGCCCTGCGGTCCATACTTCTGATCGATAATCGCCATGATGGCGGCCATGGCTGGCGCAGAGGCGGAGGTGCCGCCGACTGCGTATGCGTTGTACCCACTGCCTGGTCCCAGGTCTTCCGTGCAGCCATAGGCGTCCCCCGCGCACTCCAGCCAGAAACTGCCGTTTCCGCCCGAGGAAGCGAAGAGAGAAACGTCGGGCAAGTCGCGGGCCTTGTCCGCCGGTACTCCTTTCTCTGATTGCCACGCCGGTTTGGGATAGCCGCCAGTGCACTGCGCCGATCCTCCGGCGCTTGTGCTGCCTGTTCCGGCGGTGCAGCTGCTTGCGCCGCCACCGGCGCCGACGATCGTCGGGCCGGTTTGATTGGGATCGTACACCCCCGCATCATCGATATTTAGGCCGAAGGCCTGGTTCCATGGCTGCTCGGGCACGGGCTTCAGCAGCGACACCGCCGGCTGATTCGTTGCGTTCAGAT
The DNA here is from genome assembly GCA_027449545.1 of Acidobacteriaceae bacterium. Classification (GTDB taxonomy): domain Bacteria; phylum Acidobacteriota; class Terriglobia; order Terriglobales; family Acidobacteriaceae; genus Telmatobacter. The sequence continues at coordinate 27,508 of DAIDLI010000171.1, forward strand.
TCCAGTAACTCCCAATCTGTGCAAGTGTGGCGCTGCTGCTCCCGTTGTAGGTGCTGTAATAGAAATCCGTGCCGCCCACGGAGACGTTCCAGGGGGTAGAGGACATGCCATTGACGGCTAAGCCATATTGGGCGGGCTGTGCGACATTGAAATCGTCGCACCCCGCGGAGCCGCCGTCGCCCGAGGATACCAAGACGGTCTGTCCCTGCGCTGCCGCCTGCTCCCACAGCCCCGCCCAGAACTGGTTGCCCGCCGTGCCTAAACCCTGCTCACACTCCGCATAGCTCATGCTGAGAACCGGCGCCTGGTCATCGTCGACGGCGCGCTCGGCCGCCAGCAGCAGCCCGCTTTGAACCGAAGTATCAGCCGCCGTATAGAGATTCACCATGGCCCCAGGGGCGATGGAACTGGCAACTTCCACATCGAGAGCCGATTCGCCCGTGGCCCAGTTGCCCTCATTCGTGTTTGTATCGTTGCCATCGCTCACCGCGGTGAACTTCAGCGGCGGCAGCCCGAACATGGTGTGATAATTCTCTACCGAGGTCGGATCAATGTTCGAAGCTCCAATAATTCCGATGGTGACGCCGGTTCCATCGAGTCCTGCTTTATAGAGGGGATTCAGGTCGTACTGCACCGCGAAATCTCCCGGCCCCAACACGAGCTTCAGTGGGTTACCGGAGTATGTCCATGCTGGCGTGAACTGGTGTGTGCGCGGTTGATAGACTCCTTTGCCCAGCACCTCCAAATTTGACCTTGGCAGGAAGTCATTGATGGGCGTGATGCCGGCGACGACCGGCGCAAGCGCGGCAGGAATTTGTGGATCGACATTATTGGCGTAATGATCTTGGCCATTCACCCGATAGGCATGGATCTCCGTGTGGAAGGTCTGCCGTACCTGGCCAGCCGTTCCGGAGAATTCAATGGCCGTCTTCCCTGGCGTCACCCGCTCAATGGAGAAGCCATGCTGCTGGAGCCATCCCGAGACCGCCGCTACGTCCGCGTCCTGCGGCCCGTAAAGCGCTCCGAATTGTTGCGGTGTGAGCCAGTGGTGAAAAGCCGCATTGCCCAGCGTATGCGCATCCTTAAGGAATTGCTGGAGAGCGGCTTCTTTCTCCGGAGGACGCGAGAGCAGCAGCAGCATACGCGATGCGGGAAACGAATTCGCTACCGTGCCAAGGTCGTAGCGTGCGCGGGCCAGTGGATTGACGTTACCATGCAGCGTCACGCGAACCTGGTCGTTAATCGGTTGCCCGATGCGGGAAGCCGTGAGCGACTGCGCCGGCACGATGCCGCACAGAATGAAAGTCAGCACTGGAGTCAATCGAGAACTTTTTGGCACTATCTGCCCCGTCAGAATGGCCTTCGGTGTCACGGTCGATGAGAGCGTGTCACTAAGTCTACTACCGAATCGAATGCGATCAAAACACTCTTTTGAAACTGCCGTCACTCAAGAAGAAATTCCCAGGGCAGCCATCAAGCTGCGATTTGCGAATCGGCGGTTCGGAGGCAAATGGCCGGCGAGTCTCCACATCGGCGCAGGAATGCAGAGACGTGACGCCATTGGAAGTATCGCGGGAGAATCGTCGACCATCCGAATGGAATGCCGCTTGGAATTGACGAAGAGCAATCGCGGATTCTTTTCCTTTACGGGGTTCGAGGCATGCGCAGACGGCATATCAGTGAGATGTGATTGGCGTCACTGAGGCAGCCGTCGGCCCCCCTAGAGTGGCTCCTACTCAGGAGATCTACTCATGAATGGTTTTGGCACGCGTGTGTTGAGTTATGCCCTGTTCGCTTTTCTCGCCTTTGCTGCTGCCGCGCAGTCTGCCGGCGCTCAGCAAATTCATGCCCGGCAGCAACACCATCAGGCGATTCCCGCCGGCAAGACCTGTTCCAGCTGCCACAAGATGACCTATGCCCAATGGAAGAGCAGCCCGCACGGCGCCAGCGGTGTGGAATGCACGGTGTGCCATGGCGAGATCACGGCACAGAGCGTGGCGGCCACGCCGGCGCTGAGCACCTGCGAGACTTGTCACCCGGATCGGGTGGCACAAGTGAAGTCCGATGCATTCATGAAGGGCAAGACCTGCGCAACCTGCCATCAACCACACACCTTCCTGGCGCACCCAAAGGCGGATGCGGCGGGCGAGTGATGCCATTCCGGGCGCTGCTTTCTTGAAAGGTGGGCAGGCTCGTCGCCGCTCACGGGGCATTCCGCCGAACCTGACCTTTCGCTTGCTCTTCGCCGCGCCGGACGCGGTAAGCTCAGAGGAGCAGCATGCGCCGGCCTTCCCAATCCCCCGAGAGCTCCGACCCCTTTGCCGCGTTTCACCCGGTGACGGCGGCGTGGTTCCGTGCTGTCTTTGACGCCCCCACCGCTCCGCAGCGCATGGGCTGGCCCGTCATCGCCCGCGGCGAAAGCGCCCTCATCCTGGCCCCCACCGGCACCGGCAAAACGCTCACCGCCTTCCTCTGGTGCCTGGACCGGCTGATGCTGCACAACAGGGAACAAGAAGGCAGGGACAGAGGAACAAAGGGACAGAGGGAACAACACGGCAGGGAACAAGGGACCAAGGGAACGAGGGAACGAGAAAGCAAGGGCTGTCGCATCGTTTATGTGTCGCCGCTGAAGGCGCTGGCCGTGGACGTGGAGCGGAACCTGCGTTCGCCGCTGGCGGGCATTGCCAACATGGCGCGGCGCATGGGGGTGCCGTTTCACGAGCCGGAGATCGCGGTGCGCACCGGCGACACGCCGCAGCGCGAGCGGGCAAAGTTCGCCCGCTCGCCGGCGGAGATTCTGATCACCACGCCGGAGTCGCTCTACCTGATCCTGACCTCGCAGGCCGCCGAGGCGCTGCGCACCGTCGATACCGTCATCCTCGATGAGATTCATGCCCTGGTGCCTACCAAGCGCGGCGCGCATCTTTCTCTGACGCTGGAGCGGCTCCAGGCACTCACGGGGAAGCCGCTGCAACGCATCGGACTTTCGGCCACGCAGCGGCCGCTGGAAGAGGTGGCGCGGTTCCTGGGCGGAGTGGAAGTACACAGAACGAGGGAACAAGGGAACGAGGGAACAAGGGGACAGGGATTGGACGAGCCGGATTTGGTGAGGCTTCTGGATGAGAAATTGAGCGACGAGGCGGCCACCTCCTTGTTGCCTGATTCCCTTGTTCCCTCGTTCCCTGGTTCCCTGCCTTTGCGCTACCGCCCCGTGACCATCGTCAACGCCTCGGCGCGCAAGCAGCTCAAGCTGCACATCGAGGTGCCGGTGGAAGACATGGCGCGGCTGGGCGAACTGGACGAGATTCCATCCGGGCCGGCCTCGCAGGCGCCCAAGCGCGTCTCCATCTGGAATGCGATTCATCCGCGGCTGCTGGAGATCATCCGCGCGCGCAACTCGACGATTCTCTTCGTGAATTCGCGGCAGATCGCCGAACGCCTTGCCGGCGCTCTCAACGAACTGGCCGGGGAACCGATTGCGCGCGCACACCACGGCTCGCTGGCGGCGGCGCAGCGCGCGGTGATCGAGGAGCAGTTGAAGGCCGGGCAGATTCGCGCGCTGTGCGCCACCTCGACGCTGGAGCTGGGCATCGACATGGGCGCCGTGGACCTGGTGATTCAGATCGAGTCCCCGCCCTCGGTGGCCAGCGGCATGCAGCGCATCGGCCGCGCCGGTCACAGCGTGGATGCGGTGAGCGAAGGGATTCTGTTTCCGAAGTACCGCGCCGATCTGGTGGCCTGCGCGGCGGTGACGCGCGCCATGCACGAGGGCCACATCGAGTCGACGCGCTATCCGCGCAATCCCCTGGATGTGCTGGCGCAGCAACTGGTGGCGATCGTGGGAGCGGCGAAGGCAGGGAGCGGAGATCAGGGATCGGGGATCAGAGATCAGAGATCAGGGGGCAGGGATCAGAGGTTAGGGATGAGAGATCGGGCGTCCGTAGCTCTGCCCTCCCCGGTCCCCAAAGGCGAGGGACCGGGGGCACCCAGCTTTGCTAACTCCGCTAACTCCGCTAACTCGGCTAACTCCGCTAACTCCTCTGCCCCCGAGGTTTCCGTCGATTTCCTCTTCGATCTGGTGCGCGGCGCGGCGCCGTTTGGCGGGCTTACGCGCTCCGCCTTCGAAGGCGTGCTCGATCTGCTCAGCGGGCGCTATCCCTCCGATGAGTTTGGCGAACTGCGGCCGCGGCTTACGTGGGACCGCATTCGCAACGTGGTGACGGCGCGCGAGGGCGCTGCGCGGCTCGCGATCCTGAATGCGGGCACGATCCCCGACCGCGGCCTCTATGGCGTGTTTCTTGCCTACAGCGAGGGCAAGGCGGTGCGGGTGGGCGAGCTCGATGAGGAGATGGTCTTCGAGTCGCACCCGGGAGAGACGTTCATCCTCGGCGCGTCGACGTGGCGCATCGTGGACATCACGCACGATCGCGTGACCGTGACGCCGGCGCCGGGCGAGCCGGGTAAGATGCCGTTCTGGAAGGGCGATGGGCCGGGCCGGCCGCTCGAGTTCGGCCGCCGCATCGGCGCGATGGTGCGCGAGCTGCGCGCCTTGCCCCCGCCGGCGGCGCTCACGCGGCTGGTGGCGGAGCACGATCTCGATCCCGGCGCAGCGGAAAATCTGCTGCGCTTTCTGGCCGACCAGGCCGAAGCTACCGGGCAGATTCCCGACGATCGCACCATCGTGATTGAAAGAACGCGCGACGAGCTGGGCGACTGGCGCGTCTGCGTGCTCACGCCGTTTGGCAGCCGCATTCACATTCCTTGGGCGATGGCGGTGAGCGCGCGCATTCGCGCCGCGGGCGGGCCTGAGGTGGAGACGCTGTGGGGCGACGACGGCTTTGTGCTGCGCTTTCCGGATACGGACGAACCGCCGGACTCCGACTGGATCCTCGTCGAATCGGCCGAGGCCATGCAGCTTGTGCTTCGCCAGCTTGGCTCGACGGCTTTGTTTGCGGGGCGGTTTCGCGAGGCGGCGGGCCGGGCGCTGCTGCTGCCGCGCCGGCGCGCCGATCAGCGCTCGCCGCTGTGGCAGTTGCGCAAAAAATCCTACGACCTGCTCAGCGTGGCGTCGCGGTATCCATCGTTTCCGCTGCTGCTGGAGGCCTACCGCGAATGCCTGCGCGACGTCTTCGACATGCCGGCGCTGATCGAGACGCTGCGCGCGATCGAGCAGCGACAGTTGCGCGTGCACGTGGTGGACACGCGCAAGCCCTCGCCGTTTGCTTCGTCGCTGCTGTTCAGTTATGTGGCGAACTTCGTCTACGATGGGGACGCGCCGCTGGCGGAACGGCGCGCGCAGGCGCTCACCATCGACCAGGACCAGTTGCGCGAGCTGCTGGGCGAGGCCGACCTGCGCGAACTGCTCGATCCCAACGCGATTGCCGAGGTGGAAGAGGCGGCGCAGTCGCTGGCCGAGAATCTGCGTGCGCGCTCGGCGGATGGCCTGCACGATCTGCTGCTGAAGCTGGGCGATCTTTCGCAGCCCGAGCTGACACGCCGCGTTGTCGATGCGGCAGTGCTGGAGTCGCTGCCGCGGTTGATCCGCGCGCGCCGCGTGCTGGAGCTGCGCGTTGCCGGTGAAAAGCGCTACGTTGCCGCCGAGGATGCGGCGCGGTATCGCGATGCGCTGGGGATTCCGTTGCCGCCGGGCCTGGCGGTGGCGCTGCTGGAGCCGGTGGCGCACCCGGTGCTGGAACTGGTGCGGCGCTATGCGCGCACCCATGGGCCGTTCACCACGCGCGAGGCCGCGGAGCGCTTTGGCCTGGATACCGAGGCGGTTGAGAACGTGCTGCAACTGCTGGCGCGCGAGGGGCGGGTGCTGGAAGGCGGTTTCCTGCCCGGCGGTATCCATCGTGAATGGTGCGATGCGGAGATTCTGCGCCAGATCCGGCGCAAGTCGCTGGCGCGGCTGCGGCGCGAAGTCGAGCCGGTGGAGCAGCACACGCTGGCGCGCTTCCTCACGCACTGGCAGGGAATACTGACCCCGCGGCGCGGAGGCCCGGCGCATCTGGATGCGCTGCTGGATGCGATTGAGAATTTGCAGGGCGCTCCGCTGCCCGCGTCTTTGCTGGAGAGCGCGATTCTTCCCGCGCGCATCGCCGACTACGCGCCGGCGGGGCTGGACACACTGATCGCCGCAGGCGAGGTGGCGTGGGCCGGCGTGGAGCCGATTGGGGAACGGGATGGGCGCATTGCGCTCTTCCTGGCCGACAAGCTGCCGCTGCTGGCGCAGAGGCGGCCGCAGACAGAGCCGCTGAGCGAGCGTGAAGAGAAGATTCTCGAGGTGCTGGCGTCGAGTGGCGCGAGCTTCTTCGATCCGCTGCACCAGGCGGTGGGCGGAGGGTATCCGGGGGAGACCATCGAAGCGCTGTGGAGCCTGGTGTGGCGCGGGCTGATCACCAACGATTCGCTGCACGCGCTGCGCGCGTACATCACGCGGCCGGAGAGCGCGCGCACGCCGCGGCGGCCGCAGACGGGGATGGTGTTTCGTTCGCGGCGGACGACACCGCCCAATGCGCAAGGCCGCTGGTCGCTGGTCCCAACGCGCAAGAACACGGGTGCCCCAGGTCCCCCGCATTTGGGGACCTGGGAAAGCACGAACCCAACCCCGCCCGGGCCCACCACCACCGAGGCCAGTCATGCGCTGGCCATGCAGCTTCTCAGCCGCTACGGTGTGCTGCTGCGCGAGATGGTGGCCGCCGAAAACGTCCCCGGCGGGTTCAGCGCGGTCTACGACGTGCTCAAGGCGCTGGAGGAGAGCGGCAGGATCCGGCGCGGCTATTTTGTCGCCGGTCTGGGTGCGACGCAGTTTGCCCTGCCCGCGGCGGTGGATCTGCTGCGGCAGTTGCGCACCGCGGCGCCGGCGGAGAAGCCGGAGTTTGTGCTGCTGGCGGCGAGCGATCCGGCGAATCCTTACGGTTCGGTGCTGCGCTGGCCCGATCTGCCGGTGGCCGAGGAGGATGTTGAATCTGCGCCGCGGGTGCTGACGCGTGCCGCCTACGCGGAGGTGGTTCTGCGCAACGGGCAGCTCGTGGCGTGGCTGCGGCGCGGCAATCCTCATCTGCTGGTGTTTTTGCCGGCCGAGGAGCCGGAGCGGTCGCAGGTGGCGGCGGGGCTGGCGCACTTCCTGTGCAGCCGCGGGCAGGAGCGCATGCGCGCGCATCCGCATGAAGGCGTGCTGATCACGACCATCAACGGTCAGCCGGTGGCGGCGAATTGCATGGCGCGCTTTCTGATGGATGCGGGATTTCATCCCGGGCCGCTGGGCATGCAGTTGCGGCGGATTCCGCTGCCGGTGGGGCAGTCGCGCGATGCGCACGCAGGAGATGTGCAGTGATCAAGGTTTGCGGAATTGCGTGATAGCGATCACACTTTGCCTGATCCTCTCCACCTACCATGCTCCTTCGCGGGCAGACGCCTGGAGGGTGCTGCCAGTGGGTACTGGACGCCGCCTGCGAAGCGGTCGAGCGGCTCTTATCAGCCACTAGGGTTCGACTCCCTTGCCCTCCGTACGCCACTCGACCCGATCTTCCGCGCTCTTTGGCAACTTTGTGCTATATTGAACCCAGCTTCGCAGGCGGCGTTCCATACGCTGGCAGACACACCGCAAAAGGCTCCGGCTTGATAACCCGGGGCCTTTGCATTTCTTGCCAACTTAACTCTCCCTCCAAGACCAGGAAAAATGCCTGAAGGCGACACCATCTTTCGAACGGCGCGCACGCTGGGCCGCGCTCTGGGCGGCAAGCCGGTCACCGCGTTCCGCTCCACCTATCCCAACCTGACGCGCTTCCATGAAGACGCTCCGCTCACCGGGCGCGTGGTGGAGAGCGTGGAGGCGCGTGGCAAGTGGCTGCTGATTCACTTCTCCGGCGGGGCCACGCTGGCCACGCACATGCTGATGAACGGAAGCTGGCACATCTACCGGCACGGCGAGCGCTGGCTCAAGTCGCGCCTGGACATGCGCATCCTGATTGAAAACAGCGAGTACGTGGCGGTGGGCTTCAAGGTGCCGGTGGCGGAGATGCACACCGCGGAGTCGTTGGCGCGGCACGCGCGCATTCCGGCCACGGAGACCGATGTGCTGCGCGCGGAGTTCGATGCGCAGGAGGTGACGCGCCGCATGCTGGCGCGCCCGCAGGAGACCATCGGCGATGTGCTGCTCGATCAGCGGGTGACGGCCGGCGTGGGCAATGAGTTCAAGTCGGAGATCTGTTTTGTCACTGGCATTCATCCCTTTTGTCCGGTCGCATCGCTGAGCGCCGGGCAGGTGCAGGCGGTGATCGCCGCGGCGCGCAAACTGGTGGGAGCCAATGTGCTGTGGGACTCCGGCGATCGCATGGTCACCTACATGGGCCGCGGGCGGCGGACGACACACAGCTCCGATCCCGCCGAGAGCGTGTGGGTCTATGGACGCGCGGGGCAGCCCTGCCGCCGCTGCGGCGAGCCGATCCGGCGGCGCCTCCAGGGCAAGGATGCGCGGGTCACGTTCTGGTGCCCGCGCTGCCAGCCCATGCCGGATGGAACCGACGTGGATGGGTGAGGCGGGCGGATGCCCCATCCTGACCGCGTTGTGCGGTTAAGGTGGGAGAGCACAACACTCGACAGACTCCCGGGAAGAAATACAGGCGGGTGGTGTGCTCCTGGTTCTCCCGCGATCGGGCGTGCCTATCCTTCGCTTTTTTCTAGCGAAGGGTAGGAGGGCACGAATCTCGACCGCCGATTTCACGAGAACGACGCGCTTCGGGGAATTGATTCCCTCTCTGAAACGCGGTCCAGCTCGATTGGAAGAAGGATCCGCGGCTGCTTTTCCGGTAAGGTCAGCGTTGCCGACAATAGGCCCGCGACCTCATTCCAGCACAAGCCCCGCTGCTCTTATGCGTTGTCATCCTGAGGCGCAGCCGAAGGATCTGCGGTTGCTCTTCAAAGGTCTATCCGGTCAACAGGCCTGCGATCATCCGGCGGGTGGCGTCCCCTTCTTTCCCCTGGTTCTCCCACGCTGAACGTGACAAAGTGGAAACAGCCGCACGGCTGGTAACGGACGAGCTTCGCCATGAAGGGAAATTCTATAGCCGCCCCGATCGCAGTCCTTGCCAGCCCACCCTTCGCCAGAAAAGAGGCGAAGGATGGGGCACCCCGGTGTGTGGGCTAGGGAAGGATTAGGAAAACAGGGTGCGCCACCCGCCCTAATCTAAAAAGAGGGCCGCCGGAATCCCGGGCACAGACGAGATGCTCTCAGCGCGGGAGTGTCTCACGGCCCACGCTGCGAAGTCCATGCGCCTCGTCTCGGCGAACTGTCCTCGGAAATAAACCCTTCACCCTATTTGCGAGGAATTTCGCGGTATTGTGCAAACTCATTTCGGGGTTGTGCTTTCGGGTTTCAGAGTGCCGCCGCAGCCATTCCAAAAATGACGGGCCAGGGTTCCGGCACCGGTTCGCAAGTTCTTGAAAAGAAGTCGCATGCAAACAAGTTCCCTGGATCCAGACAGTTGCACGGCATGGTCCGCTGCAACCCATTGATTCTGGATCACTTCTTTGCAGGCGTAGGGGAGGGGGTGCCGGCGCCTACGCCTGCGCGGGCCACCGGATTGGGTTTAGTTGCCGCTCTTGCTGCCCAGCCCGAACATGCGCTCGAAGAGGTTGGGACGCTTGTTCTGGTGGTCGCAGTAGTCGGTGGGAGCGGTGCCGTCGAGGAAGGCGGCTTCGTAGGCATCGGGGCAGGCGTTATCGCTGAGCAGGTTGGTCACCTTGTCGATGCTGTCGATCTGGACGCCGTCGGGCGCGGTGAAGTCGTTGGTGTCGGAGTAGGCGGGCAGCGCGGTGGCGGCCTTCATGAAGTTGGCCCAGATGGGCGCGGCGGCATGGGCGCCTTCGATCTTGATGTCGGTGTAGTCGTCGTTGCCTACCCAGACCACGCAGATCAGGTTGGAGGTGAAGCCCGCGAACCAGGCATCGTGGTCGGTGCCGGTCTTGCCGGCGGCCGGAGCGCTGAAGCCCATGTTGCGGACGGCTGCGCCGGTGCCGCAGTAATCCCTTCCGCCAATCTCGCAGGGATCGCCGCCGTTGCCGCGCAGCACATCTTCCATCATGCTGGTGGTCAGGAAGGCCACCCGGGGATCCAGGACGGTCTTGGATTCCGGCGCGTAGTCGGCCACGATGTCGCCGGTAGGCGTACGGACGCTGGCCAGCATCCACGGCTCGAGATGCACGCCGCCATTGGCGAAGACGGTATAGGCGCCCGCCACCTGCAAGGGCGTGGCGTCGTAGGAGCCGATAGCCACCGAGGGTGTTCCCCGCGCGTTCACGATGCCGGCCGCGCGGCCCAGCGCCGCAACCCGGTCGAAGCCCACCATGGCGCCGAGGCTGATGGTGGCATTGTTGTCGGAGCGCATCAGCGCCAGGCGGGCGCTGATGTCTCCGTAGTATTCGTTCTTGTAATTGCGCGGCGTGTAGACCTGGTTATCGCCCACGTCGTACGAGGTCTGCGTGTCGTTGAGCATGGTGAGGGGCGAGAAGAGCTTGGTCTGGCCGGGCAGCAGGGTGCCTTCAATCGCGGTCTGGAATGCGGCGGCGTAGACGAATGGCTTGTAGGTGGATCCGGTGGGCCGCTGCGCCACGGCATGGTCCAGTTGCGAGGCTCCGTAGTTGCGGCCGCCGACCAGGGCCAGCACCTGGCCGGTGTGCGGGTTCAGCGCCACCAGCGCCACCTGCGGATAGACATAGGGGCGGCCCAGCTTGCGGTCGCGTGCATGCAATCTGTCCACTTCCTGATCGATGGAATGCATGCTGGCGGCAACCGCCTCGGTGGCCACGCGCTGCAGGTCGGGATCGAGCGAGGTATAGATGCGCAGGCCTTCGCGGTTGAAGTCGCGGTCGCCGAGGCGCCGGATGAGCTGGTCGTGGACCAGGTCCACGAAGTAGGGCGCCTCGCTGGCGTCCACGCTGCCGGGGGCCAGGTGCAGCGGCTCCAGCTTGGCGGCTTCCGCCTGTTCCTTGGTGATGGCGCCGGTTTCCACCATGGAGTCGAGCACCAGGTTGCGGCGGTCGATGGCGCGCCGGGGATGGCGGAAGGGATTGAGCCGGTTGGGGCTCTGGATCATGCCCGCCAGCAGAGCGCACTCCGGCAGGCTGAGCTGGCGCACGTCCTTGCCGAAGTAGGCCTGCGCGGCCTCGCCAAAGCCGTCGATGGAGAAGCTGCCCCGCTGTCCCAGGTTGATCTCATTGGCGTACATCTGGAAGATCTGTTGCTTGGTGAAGCGGTGCTCGAGCTGGAAGGTGATGGCGATCTCGATGATCTTGCGCTTGATGCGGCGAGCGGGGGTGAGAAAGAAGCCGCGCGCCAACTGCATCGTGAGCGTGGAACCGCCTTCGATCCAGCGATGCCCGGGCTCGAGGTCGTTGATCGCCGCGCCGAACATGCGGTGCAGGTCCACGCCGTTGTGCTCAAAGAAGCGGCGGTCTTCAATGGCGACGACGGCGTTGACGAGGTTGTGCGGGATCTCGTCGTAGGTGACGAGGCGGCGCTTGATGCGGTGCGTGCCGGCGCTGAGGCCGGTGATCAGCAGCGGCTCCAGCTCATAGCTGGAGAGCTGCTGGCCTTTGGCGTCGAGGATGGAATCGACCACGCCGCCGCTTTCATGGATGGTGGCGGCGTCGGGCGCGTGGTAGGACTGCGGGCCTGGACTGACGGTGATGGACTGGGCGTGGATGGTGTAGGTGCCGAGCGGCGAGGGCTGCACCGCTCCGGTGGTGGTGTAGCCGGCCTGGCTCAGCTCGCTGGCGATCAGCTTGATGGGCAGCTTCTGGCCGGGGCGCACCTCGCGGGGCGCGGCGTAGATCTTGGCGGTGTCGGCGAACAAGGGCTGGCTGAGCCGCTTGTCCACAACGCTTTTGTAGGCGAAGTAGTAGTAGGTGAAGACCGAAGCGCCGGCCAGCACGCACAAAGCGAAGGCGGAGGCGGCGACCACCAGCGCCACCTTCAGTGCGGAATGATGCCCTGTGGGCCGTGCAAACTTGATCTTCACTGCCATGAAAAAACAGCTCCCAGCTATCGGCTTGCAGTTGCCAGCGTTGCTTGCCGATCGTCGCGTTCTCGCGTTCTCTCGTCCATCCGATTGGGCATCTGAAGCACTCCCCGGCTAGAAGCTAGAAGCTCGTCGCTAGAAGCTGCTCTTCCGCAATCTTGTGTTTCAATGCCGCCGTCACCTCGGCGATCGCGACATCGATGCTGGACGCAGTGGCGCGCGTGACCAGCTCCACCTGACCGGAGGCGGCCTTTTTGCCTACATTGATGCGGTAGGGAATGCCCACGAGATCGGCGTCTTTGAATTTGACGCCGGCACGCTCGTCTCTGTCATCCAGCAGCACATCAAGCCCTGCGGATTCAAGCTGTGCGCCGATCTGTTCGCCGGTGGCGCGCAGGGTCTCGTCGGCCACGTTGGTGATGGTGACCACTACCTGGAAGGGGGCAATGGAAGCCGGCAGCCAGAAGCCGTTCGCGTCATTGGAGCTCTCGATGGCCGAGGTGAGGATGCGCTCGATGCCAATGCCGTAGCTGCCCATGATGGGTGTGACTTCCTTGCCGTTGGGGTCGAGCACGCGCGCGCCCATGGACTGCGAGTACTTGTAGCCGAGCTTGAAGATGTGGCCGATCTCGACGGCTTTGCCGACGACCAGCTTGCCGGAGCAGCCCGGCTTGGGGCAGCCCTCGCCCTCGTTGACGCTGCGGATGTCGGCGGCCAGGGTCCAGCCGAAGTCGCGGCCGGCGGTTACGTTGCGCAGGTGATAGTCCTGCTGGTTGGCGCCGCAGACCATGTTCTGGCGGCCTTCGAGGGCATGATCGACGACGACCGTAACCCCCTCGCCCAGCGGCTGGGCCTCCGGCTTGAGGCCGACCGGGCCGAGGTAGCCGGCGGGGCCGTTCAGGTACTGTTCGAGTTCACCACCGACCATCGGGCGCAGCTCCGCTGCACCAAGGACGCCGAGGAGCTTGGTTTCGTTCACCTGGTGGTCGCCGCGCAGGAAAGTGGCGACGCCGTGCCAGGTGTCTTTGGCTCCCGCCGTGCCGCGCTTCAAGGCCATGTAGGCCACGCACTTGATGTCGGATGCCGGTGAGATCTTGAAGAAGGCGGCGACGTCGGCGATGGAAGCGCAGCCGGGAGCGTGCACCAGCTCGGGTTTGCCGTCGCCGGTGGGTTCCATCTCGGTTACGGCATCGAGCCGCGAAGCCGCCTTTTCGAGGTTGGCCGCGTAGCCGCAGGCGGGGCAGCTTGCAATGAGGTCCTCGCCGGCGTCGGTGTAGACCATGAACTCCTGCGACTGGGAGCCGCCCATGGAGCCAGAATCGGCCTCCACGGCGACGAACTTGAGGCCGCAGCGGCGGAAGATGGTGCGGTAGACCTGGTCGTGCAGGTCGAAGCTCTTGTCAAGGCCGGCCTGGTCGATGTCGAAGGAGTAGCTGTCCTTCATGGTGAACTGGCGGACGCGCAGCAGGCCCGACTTGGGCCGCGGCTCGTCGCGGAACTTGGTCTGGATCTGGTACCAGATCTGCGGCAACTGCTTGTAGCTGCGCAGCTCGTTGCGGGCAATGCTGGTCATGATCTCTTCATGGGTCATGCCCAGGCAGAGCTCGGCGCCCTTGCGGTCCTTGAGGCGGAACATGTTTTCGCCCATGCCGGTCCAGCGGCCGGACTCCACCCAGGGCTCTTTGGGCAGGATGCCGGGCAGGTAGAACTCCTGGCCGATGGTGTCCATCTCCTGGCGCACGATGGCGACGATCTTGTTGAGCGAGCGCTGGCCGAGGAAGAGGTAGTTGTAGATGCCGGCGCCGAGCTGGCGGATGTAGCCGGCGCGGAGCAGGAACTTGTGGCTGGCGACTTCGGCGTCGGCCGGGGCCTCGCGGAGGGTGGGCACAAAGAGCTTGGACCAACGATGCATAAAGGAGTGCGCAAACTTTCCCATTCGCCGCGCAGTGGCCGGGCGAATGACGAGCAAATTGGGGCAGTTTCTATTTTAAATGTTGGGCGGATTGAGCGCCGCGCCTTCGCTCACTCTTCCACAAATAGCGCGAAGGCGTCCCGGCTGGCGTGGATCACGGCTTATCTCGATTTCGGCCCGGTGGAAAAAACTGTGTCGGTGGCGAGGACATGATCCTCCGTCTCCGGCCCCGCCAGCCACTGCACGAGCAGCGTGAACGGCACCGCCGCGGCCAGATCGGGCCAATAGTGTTCTCCGGTGGCCAGCGCCACAAACGCGGTGAGCAGCACAAACGCAAGGCAAGCCGCCCGCCACCATCGCTGGCGGGCATTCAGCCACAGGAGAGCGGCCCAGGTCAGGTGCAGCGAGGGAAAGCAATTGCGATAGGCGCGGGGCTGGCTGACATGCGCCTGCCCCACCGCTGGCACCAGAACGAAACACAGCGATCCTAGAAGGGGTGCGATGCAGAGGGCCCAAAGAAGACGCCTTCGCCCCCGGCCCGCGGAGAGCCGGATTCCCAGCGCCACCGCCAGAGGCAACGAGTAATAAATTGCATCGACCGCGACTATCCGCCAGGTCTGCGTCATGGCCCACCTGTGCAGCGCCGTGCTCACACCGTGGTCGAGCCTGAGCAGTTCGGCATCGTAGGTGTGCGGTGTGATCTGCTCAATCAGGCCATTGGCGGTATCCGCCAGGAGCGCCACCATCGGCAGCAACAGAGCGACGCGCAGGTTTTGCTGAGCGGTCTGATCGCCACCAAGCGAATCCCGGGCCAGCGCGACGACACTGCCCCACCCGAGAGCCAGGAGACCGGCGATCGACCACGGAATGTGCAGCCAGATTTCGAGCCCGAAGGCGGGCAGCGCCGCGCCGGCCAGGAGTAGAACGCTCGATCTCTCGAAGCCCGCCAGTAGCAGCGTGGCCCCGAAGGCTACATCGACGAATCGCAGCGCGAAGACGCTGGCCAGCCGCGCCGTTGCCGCGTCGGCAAGCAGCACGAACAGCCAGGCACACCCCAGCAGGACGTCCCCTTCACGAACAAAGGAGATGGTGCGGCGTACTTCGTGCTGGGGCCCGGTTTGCGAAGGCATTGGATTGGTCTCAGATCAACTCCACGCCCCACATGTCGTGCAGGTGCACCACGCCTTCGACGCGCTGCCCGGCATCGACGACGACCAGCGAGGTAATCTTGCGCTCCTCCAGAATCGCCAGCGCTTTGGCGGCCAGTTCGTTCCCGGCAATCGTCCTCGGGCGCGGGTTCATGGCTTCGCCGGCGGTCTTGCTCAGGGCGGCGCCGCCTTCGCGCTCCAGCAGGCGACGCAGGTCGCCATCGCTAATGACCCCGCGCAACCGGCCATCCTCCTGCACGGTCGTCATGCCCAGCTTCTTCGAGGACATCTCGAAGATCACGTCGGTCATGGGCGTTTGCGGCGCGACCACGGGAATGCTCTCGCCGCTGTGCATCAGGTCGCGCACCTTGGCGAGCTGCTTGCCCAGCTTGCCGCCGGGGTGCAGTTCGGCGAAGTCCTCGGCGCGGAAGCCCTTGCGCAGACTCACGGCGATGGCCAGCGCATCGCCCAAGGCGAGCATGGTGGTGGTGGAGGCGGTAGGGGCCAGGTTCAGGCCGCAGGCCTCGCGCTCCACCGAGCAGTCAAGGGCCACGTCGCTGGCCTGGGCGAGCGTGGAGCCGCTGTTGCAGCAGAAGCTGATGAGCGCGTCGCCTTTGCGCTTGAGCGTGGCGAGAAGGCGCAGGATTTCCTCGGTCTCGCCGCTGGCGGAGAGCGCAACTACGACGTCGCCGGGCATCAGCACGCCCAGGTCGCCGTGGACGGCCTCCGCTGGGTGCAGGAACAGCGCCGGGGAGCCGGTGGAGCTGAGGGTGGCGGCGATCTTCTGGGCGATGATGCCGCTCTTGCCCATGCCGGTGACCACCACGCGGCCGTTGGAGCTGCCGCAGCGCAGGATCATGTCCACGGCGCGATCGAAATCGGCGGCCATCGCGCCCTCCAGCCGGGCGGCAAGCGCCTCCAGGGCGGCGGCTTCGGTGCGCACCAGTTCCGCCGGACAGAGGCTGGCCGGGAGGGCTGCGGGACCTTTGCAGTTGGACTGGCTCATCGGTCTCTGATGGTAAAGGAAAGACAGGGAATGAGGGAACAAGGGAATGAGGGAACGAGGGAACTAGGGAAGAGGGAACTAGGGAACAGGGCGGCTTCTGCAACTCTTGGTGCGCCGGTTCCTTGTTCCCCGCTTCCGGGGTCCCTACAATATGTGTATGAGTACCTTCCCCGTTCGCCGCAATACGATGGTTCTCGGTTTTGTGTTTTTGATTCTGGCCGCTTTTCTGTGGGCCGGGTGGGCCAACTGGGAGTACCGCAGACAGCAGGCGGAGCGGCAAGCCGCGGCCCAGGCGATGCAGGGCATGCTGGTGCCGGATGGCGGCGGAGCACTCGGTTACGCGTCGCCGCTCCAGAACAAGCCGGCTCCTGAGTTTACGCTGACCGATCTGGATGGCAAGAAGGTTTCGCTGGCTGACTACCGCGGCAAAGCGGTGCTGATCAACTTCTGGGCGACGTGGTGCGGACCCTGCAAGATGGAGACGCCCTGGCTCGCCGATTTGCAGAAGAAGTATGGCGCGCAGGGGTTCCAGGTGCTGGGCATCGACAGCGAGGGCGACGGCGCCAAGCCGGGCAGCGACACGTGGAAGCAAGATGAAGCCCAGGTAAGAAAATTTGCCGCGCTGATGAAGATTCCGTATCCGGTGCTGCTGGGCGGCGACGCGCTTTCCAAGCCCTACGGCGGAGTGGACGACCTGCCCACCTCGTTTTACGTAAATCGCAAAGGCGTGGTGGTGGCGGCGCAGGTGGGCATTGACTCCGAGAGCGCCATGGAAGCCAACGTCAAGAAGGCGATGGCGGAGTAGCGCGTAGCTGTGGTTTTGCTGGGGCAGGATTCGAGGCCCAGGCACTGAAGACTCGATCGAGGAAATTCTGAGATGAAGAAGCTCACGGGAATCGTTGTAGTGGCATTGGCTTTCGCGGCACTTGGTGCGCGGGGGCAGTTCATCGCGAAAACCGGGCAGGGTCCCGCGGCGGCGCAGACAGAGGCGGTGCAGTACCTGTTTCCGGAGCAGGTGACGCTCGCGGCTGGCAAAACGTCCAAGGTGGATTTGCACTTCCGGGTGGCGCCGGGGCTGCACATTCAGTCGCATAAGCCCGGCAGCGAGTTTTATATTCCCACGGTCTTTTCAATTCCTGCCGGCGCGGGGGTGAAGCTGGTGGGGGCTACGTATCCGCCGGGCGCCGACGTGCGGCTGCCCTCCGATCCCAAGACGCCGCTCAACGTCTACACGGGAGACTTCGTGATCCAGGCGCGGCTGCTGGCCAGCCGGGGCAATCACCTGGTCCGCGCCAAGCTGCGCTACCAGGCCTGCGACAACACCCAGTGCATGCCGCCCAAGACGGTGCCGGTGGCGGTGGACGTCATCGGCAAATAGCTCTGCCCCGCTCAGGAGCAGCCCTGGTTGCAGGGATAGCCCTGGTTGCGGGGAGTCAGAGCGGACCCTCGGACTTGCAATTTTCTAGCGGTGCTTGTGCTGCGCGGGGTGGTGCGGCTTTTTCGCTGCCCGCTTCTCCCCTTCATGCCGTATCTCAATGGGCGCCATGTCCGGGCCGATGCGCTTGACCTGCGTGTCGATCAACTCGTACTCGATCGTCCGCGGATTAACGGGGCGGGCCACGCCGGTCTCCGGATCGACTTTGACATTGTCATTGGAGCCCAGCAGGAAGCTGAAAGCCGGCACCTCGCTGCCCTTGGGACCGGGCGCGGTGAAGATCTTTACCGGCAGAAAGCCCTGGATGGGGTGCAGGCGGAAGCCGGTCTCGTAGCGATGGTGGTTGCGGCTCCAGGTGAAGATGCGCACCTCGTTGAAGTCGAAGGGCAGGCCGGACTGGGGTGGCGCCATGACGGTCAGGTACTCCGGGACTTCGTGGTTGGGCGCATCGGACTGGGGATCGTTGACGGTCGCGATCTTCCATGCGCCCACAAAGTCCTGGCCCTCGCCGTACTCCGCGATGGCATCGGGCACGTCGATGTAGAGGCGGCTGGCCAGCATCCAGCCGGTGTTGCCTTTGGCGTCGCGCGCCAGCCACCAGTCTTCCATGGGCGTCGGCGGAGGCTGATTCGGCTCCGATGCTTTGCCGTTCGCGGCAGCTCCCGTTGCGGCCGGCTGGGCCAGCCGCGCCAGCGAGGCCGGGGGCAGGCCGGATTTGGGGACCGAGGCGCGGATCAGCAGCGTGACTTTGCTGTTGGCGGGCAGCAGGTAGAAGTGGTCGGTATCGCGCCCCGGCGCCACGTGCATGTAGAGCTCGTCGTCCAGCACTGCTGTGGCGGTCACGGGGTCGTTCTTGTTGTCCGCCGTGAGCTTCTGAAAGGCGTCGTAGGTTTTCTGGTCGATGACCAGGTGATCCTCAATCCAGCCGGTTTTGCCATCGGGCGTGCGGACGCGCAGGAAACGGCGGCCGTGTTCAAGGACCGTCAGCGCCTGGCCGTTGAGCACCTCGGCGGTGCGATTGGAGACCGCGGCCACGCGATCGCGCAAATAGGTGCGGCGCACGCAGACGTAAACCTTCTCCGGAGGGGCGGTGAGGTGCTTGCATCCTGACGCCATCAAGGCGAGCAAGCTGAGGGCGAGCAGCAGAGATACGGGGAGCAGGGAACTGCGGGACCGCGACACCGCGCGAGAGGAGGCTGGAAGGCAACTGAACACGAGAGGCAATTTCACCTTGAGAATAGCACCTGGGATTCAGGATTCATCTCGGAGATCGCCTGCCTGCGCTCAGCGGAACGTCTCCGTTTGTTTTTTGAACTGCCGGTCTGACGGTTGGACGCAGCACCAGTCCCATGGTTTTTTGAGACGGCGTGCGCGGTGGAGGCCGTTATGGAGCGGCAAGGATGGCGAGCGGCGAAGCGGCAGCGGGGGAGACGAACTGCGCATCGAGTTTGCCGGGAGTGGTGGTGCTGAAGGTGAACACATCGAAGTGCGGGTTGCTGACTCCGCCGACGTCGAACACGAACTGGCTGCTGTTGTCTTCGGCCAGGGAAAGCGGCTGGGTGCCGGTGGCCACGGTGCTGCCGCTGGCGACGGTGTAGGTAGTGCCCGAGGCGGAGATGGAGAAGGAGGTGATGTTGCCCGCCTGGCCGACTCCCTGGCCGTTAGCTACATAAACGAAAGCGCCGGCCGGATCGGGCAGGATCGCGTTGGGTGCGAGGCCGCCGCTGGCGATGGGCGATCCGCTGGCCTGCTTGAGCGTGCCGCCCAGGGAACTGTAGTAATAGGCGAGCAGACCGCCGCCGTTGCCGGATGGACCGCCGGCGACTTGGCCAATGTAGAACAGCCGGCCCTGGGGATCGACGGCGACGGAGAGCGATGACCCGCCGGCGTTTGCTACGGGGATCAGCGTGGCGTTTCCGAACGGGCTTACCCCGGCGCCTGCAGTGGCGAAAAACGGAACCACCATGACTCCGCCGCCGCCCAGCGGGACAAAGATGTTCTTGTTATCCGGGGAGATGGCCAGCCTGCTCTGGACGGCAGCGGCGGTATTGGCCATCGTGTAGCTGGTGGTCACCTCGATCCCGGCCGCGGCGCCGGTGTACGCGTTCAGCGGCAGGGCGGCCATGGTGACGGCGCCGGTGACCTGCTGGGCTTCGATCAGCCAGTTGCCGGTGGAGTCAATCTGGATTCCCAGGGCATTGTCGTCCTGCGTGAGCTGCGTTCCCGCCCCGAGGACGTTGTTCACGATGGGGTAGACAAAGACGCCCAGGGTGGTGCTGACGTAGAGAAAGCCGCCATTGGGCGATATTGCCATGGAGTAGGGCGCGTTCGTCAGCACCCAGGGACTGCCGGAGATGGCGCTCAGCTTTCCCGAAGCAATGGTGCCGCCGGCGACCTGCGGAGCGGTTCCGTTGCTGAGGATGTAGAACGCGCCGCTGGACGCGGTGGTGCAGTTGGTGGTGCAGCCGCCGGTTCCGGAGCCGGAGGTGCTTGGAGCATCCCAGAAGCCGGAGCAACCGGCCAGGAACGGAACCAACGCCAGCAACCAACGCGCATGCCTGCCCAATCTCATTCAGTTTTCCTCGGTCTCCGCTGCCAGTTTATCGGGATCCCCCCCGGCGAGGAGAAGAATGCGCGGCGGAGCTTTCCGCGTACTGCTATTGGAGCTGTACTTGTGCTGGAGACGCAGGAGGAGGCAAAAGCGCTCGGAGGAGGCGAGTTAGGAGGAATTGCGAAGGAGGGAGAGGGTGCGGCGGGAGCGTCACCCGCGGCCGCGCCGCCGCTGGGCTGGCGGCACGGCGGGCGATGAGCGGTCTTACTGGCTCTGTTGCTCGGTGTGCTGGTAGGGCTTGGGATCCTGCTTTTTGAGCCGGTCCAGGATGTGCGACGGCTCGACCACCGCTTCGCCGTACTTGTTGCCGGAGTCGTACACGTTGGTGAGGACCTCGCTTTGGCCATAGCGCTCGAAGACCAGTTGGGAATGGCGCGGGGTCTGGCTGTCGGTGCAGGCGCGCACCAGAAACTCCACATTGACGGTGTTCTGCATGTTGCTGATGCTCATGACGCGATGGTCCGTTCCGTGCACCATGCGAAAGTCATACTCGCCGGGTGGAAGCGTGGTGTTGCCGACGATGAAGGGGTGCGTCAGACGCGCCTGAACCGTGCTGTTGATGATGGCATGAGCTGCCGGGGTGGTGAGCACCAGGAGCAACAGCGCGGTCGCAGCCAAGGCAAAGAGTGGGAAACGAGGCATTGAGAGAACCTCCTCAGTCTTTGCGATGCCGGGAAGGAAGATGCCCGTTGCCGAGAGCGGGCGCGCCGCTTCGGTCTTGTGGAAACAGGCCAGGCGAAACGGAGGCCGGCGGTTAGGAAGCGGGCAGCAGGCGGGAGGAGAAGTCGTAGGCGGGCAGTACGCCGGCGTCGGCGGCCATGTGATAAAAGCCGCGCATACCCTCCAGACACTCCTCGTCCAGCACGTAATGAATGTTGCTGGAGAGGTATTCGTGGATGGTGCTCTCGGGAATCGGCAGGCGGCCAGCCCACTCGTGCGCGAGGGTGTCGATGTTCTGGAGGCCGTGGTCGCGCGAGCGCATGCAGTCCTCGGCAACTCTCTCGTCCAACGGCCCGCTGTACGCAGTCCCCCAGACGGCGGAGATGAAGGGCAGCCCGGTGAGCGTGCGCCACTCGTGGGCGATGTCGTGGTAGATCAGCTCTTCTCCGGTGCGCTCGAAGCGGTTGGAGCGCTCTTCGAGAGCGAGCAGGGCGGGGTCGCCGATGACGATGGCGGCGTCGGCGCGGGCCAGCATCTGGTCGAGATCGGCGGCCAGAGGCAGAAAGGGCACGTCGCCATTCCCCCACAGGCGGAAGAGCAGGCGCGCGTAGGTGACGGTGGTGCGGCTGGCGGTGTCAGCGGCTACGGAGCGGATGGCGGTCAGCGGCTGCGATGCCCGGTGGACCAGCAGCAGCGAGCGCACGCGGTCTTTGGAGGCGATGGTGCAGCCGGGCACAATGCGCAGTTGCGGGTTGGCTGCGAGCGCGGCAATGGGGATGAGACCGAGGTCGGCTTGGCCCGAGGCCAGCCGCGCGGCGCACTCCGAGGGCAGCATGCGATCGATGCGGTAGCGGAGGGCGAGCTCGCGATCGAGGGGCGGGTGCTCGAAATCCCACATGAGCGGCGCGGGGTTGAGAAAGTCGATGGCCGCAAGGCGCAGGCGCTGATCGTGCCGGTCGTTCACAGCCTCTAGCGTATCAAGCCTGCCCGGATCGTGAAGGCGAGCGAGCCGCGCGCCGGCTTGACAGTGCGCGCGCCGAGGAATAACGTGAGCGCAACTTTCTTTGCAACTACGATCTTGCCGGTCAGCGCGGGCGTGTGCCCCGCGCCGGGCCGCAGCGGATGGAGCGGATGGCTGTGGAGGTGTCGAGGGCGGAAGTTGTGCAGTCGCCGGAACTCGGCGAAGAGCGGCTGGCGTGGCTGGCGCTGGCGCTCACGCCGGGATTGGGACCGAAGCGCATTGTGGATGCAGTGCAGCAGGTGGGCGACGCCGCGCGCCTGCTGGCGCTGCCCCTGACGGAGCTGGAAGCGCTGAACTTTCCCAGCGGCGCCGGGCAGTTCGTTTTCGAAGGCCGAGCGCGGCAGGCGGCCGAAGCGGAGTGGCAGCGCGTTACCGCGCAGGGTGCCACGATCGTGAGCTTCAGGTGCCCGGAATATCCGGAGCGGCTGAAAGAGATTTACGATCCGCCGCCGGTGCTGTGGGTGCGGGGCAACGCCGGACTGCTGGCGCGGCCGGCGATCGCGGTGGTGGGAACCCGCCATCCCACGCCCTACGGCACCGGCATGGCGGAGCTGCTGGCGCGCGATCTTGCCGCGCGGCGGCTGCTGATTGTGAGCGGCATGGCCCGGGGCATCGACACCTGCGCTCACAAAGGCGCGCTGGCGGCGCGCATGCCCACCGTGGCGGTGTGGGGCACGGGCATCGACGTGGTCTATCCCAAGGAGAACAAGAAGCTGGCCGAGGAGATCCTGGCGAGCGGCGGCGCCATCGTAAGCGAGGTGCCGATGGGGACGTTTCCGGCGCCGCAGAACTTTCCCCGGCGCAACCGTATCCTGAGCGGGCTTTCTATCGCGGTGCTGGTGGTGGAGGCGGCGGAGAACTCGGGCACGCGGGTGACGGCGCGCTGCGCCGCCGAGCAGAACCGCGATCTGTTTGCGGTGCCGGGAAATGTCACCAGCAAGGGCTCGTGGACGCCGAACACGCTGATCAAGCAGGGCGCCAAGCTGGTGGCGACGTGGGAGGACGTGTGGGAGGAACTGCCCTCGCAGGTGCGTTTTGAGCTCGAGGCCGAGGCGCCGTCTGCATCCAAATTGGAGGCCCAGGCATCCCTATTGCCTGATCCTGTGCTGCGCCCCGAAGAGGCCCTGGTGCTGGAGGCTTTGCGGAGCGACGAGAGCCGCCAGCTCGATGAACTGCTCGAGATTCTGGAGACGCAGCTTACCTCATCGGAAGTTTTTACCGCCCTCTTTGAACTGGAAATTGCGGGCCGGATACGCGCCCTGCCGGGAAAACACTACGTGCGCACGATGTGAGACTGGGGGCGGGCGGAGCCGCTTTGTGGCCGACGTTTTCACTTTCATCCTCTGAAATCGCGCCGGAGGGTGGTTGAAGCGTTGCTTCCACTGAAACATCAATATGTTGCAGGGGTTTTACGGCGGGGCAGGAGAGGGCGGAAGACCGCAGCCGAGAGACCTAGGGCACCGCGCGAGTGGAAAGAATGTGGTATTCCATGTTACGGTGCAACCTTTACGGGAAAAATTCTAGATCGCGGTAAATCGGGCCCGGATTTGCGACCGAAAGCGTGCACGCGTGTCCAATGGACTGCCAGCCTGGCGGATGGAAAATGAATCCCCGCAGCCAGGCGGCGGCATCAGAGAGGAAACTGGTTTTTAAAGCAATGGCAACGAGCAAATCATTGGTGATCGTCGAGTCCCCCGCCAAAGCCAAGACGATCGAGAAGTATCTGGGCAAGGGGTTTGAGGTGCGCGCCTCGGTCGGGCACATCATGGATCTGCCTAAGAACGATATCGGCGTGGAGCTGAAGAAGCGCACGTTTGAACCGCAGCTCATCGTCTCTCCGGGCAAGGAGAAGGTGGTGGAGCAGCTCAAGAAGCTGGCCGCCAAGTCCGACGAGATCTACCTGGCGCCTGACCCGGACCGCGAAGGGGAGGCCATCGCCTATCATCTGGCGCTGCAGCTCGGAACCAACGCCAAGGAAAAGAAAAAGATCCGCCGTGTGACCTTCAACGAGATCACCAAGAAGGCGGTTCAGGACGCTTTTCAGCACGCCCGCGACATCGATCAGAACCTGGTGGACGCGCAGCAAACGCGGCGCGTGCTCGATCGCCTGGTGGGCTACCAGATCTCGCCGCTGCTGTGGGACAAGGTGCGCCGCGGGCTCTCCGCGGGGCGCGTGCAGACGGTGGCGCTGCGGCTGGTTGTGGAGCGCGAGCGCGAGATCCGCGCCTTTCAGCCGGTGGAGTACTGGACCCTGGAGGCGCTTCTTCATCCGGAGCGGCAGGGCGACAAGAAGTTCAAGGCGAAGTTCATCGGCATCGGCGGCGAGCCGGCCCGCGTGCCCAGCGGCAAGGACAAGGACGGCAAAGACACGTTCGTTGCCAACGCGCTGCCCGGCAAAGCGCTCATGGACGAGGTAGTGGCGGCGCTCCAGGATGCGGAGTGGCGGCTGACCGGCGTGCAGGCGCGCGAGCAGCAGCGGCGTCCCCTGGCGCCCTTCATCACCAGCCAGTTGCAGCGCGATGCGGCCAACAAGCTGGGCTTCAACGTGCGGCGCACCATGGGCGTGGCGCAGCGCCTGTATGAAGGTATCGACCTGGGCTCCGAAGGCACCACCGGCCTGATCACCTATATGCGTACCGATTCTCCGCGCGTGGCGCCGGAAGCCAAGGTGGCGGCGCGGGAGTGGATCGCGAAGAACCTGGGTGAGAAGTACCTGCCCAAGGAACCAAACAGCTACAAGGGCAAGAAGGAAGCGCAGGATGCGCACGAGGCGATCCGGCCTACCGACGCCTCGCGCACGCCCGAGATGATGGCGAAGTTCCTGAGCGATGAGCAGCTCAAGCTGTACACGCTGATCTGGAAGCGTTTTGTGGCCTCGCAGATGGTGCCGGCTATCTTCGACGTGACCACCGCCAACATCGAGGCGAAGTCGAAGAAGAACGGCAAGAGCTACGACTTCCGCGTGAGCGGCTCGGTGATGCGCTTCGACGGCTTCCTGAAGGTGTACGAAGTCTCCGAAGAGAAGAAGGACGACGAGGACGAGACCGCCAACAAGCTGCCCAACCTCGACGGGGTAAAGACGCTGGCGATGGACGAGCTCACGCCCGAGGAGCACTTCACGCAGCCGCCTCCGCGTTACAACGAGGCCTCGCTGGTGAAGGAGCTGGAGGAGCGCGGCATCGGCCGCCCTTCCACCTACGCTTCGATCATCAACACCATTCAGGATCGCGAGTACGTGGTGAAGCACGGCGGTTCGCGCGGCCGCTTCTATCCCACCGAGATCGGCGTGGTGGTCTGCGACCTCATGGTGAAGAACTTCCCGTACATCTTCGACACCCGCTACACCGCCCGCCTCGAAGAGGAGCTGGACGACATCGAAGAGGGCAAGGAGAAGTGGACGACTCTTCTCAACGGCTTCTACAACTACTTTGAAGACGAGTTGAAGATTGCCGAGAAGAAGATGGAAAACATCAAGCGCCTGGAGCAGGTGACCGACGAGAAGTGCGAGCTGTGCGGCTCGCCGCTGGTGTTGAAGTGGGGCAAGTTCGGCACCTTCTTCGCCTGCTCGGCCTACAACAAGAAGGATCCGACGAGCTGCACCTTCACCAAGGAGAACATCGCCGCCAAGCCGGACCTGAACACGCCCGAGGCGCAAGAGGCCGGCGACACGGAGGAGTACTGCGAGAACTGCGGCAAGGTGATGGTGATGCGGCGCGGGCTGTTCGGGCCGTTCATGGCCTGCCCCGACTACAGCGCCGATCCGCCCTGCAGGACCTTCCGCAAGCTGAGCCAGAAGCAGCAGCAGAAGCCGCCGGAGCCCACGGGCGAAGCCTGCCCGGAGTGCGGCAAGCCGCTGGTGCTGCGCCAGGGAGCGTACGGCGAGTTCGTCTCCTGCTCGGGATATCCGAAGTGCAAGTACATCAAGCAGAACCTGATCGAAGGCATGAAGTGCCCCAAGTGCGGCGAGGGTAACATCGCCGAACGCAAGGCGCGGCGCGGCAATGTCTTCTGGGGCTGCACGGATTACCCGAAGTGCGACTTCACCTCGAACTTGAAGCCGGTGGCGAAACCGTGTCCGGTGTGCAAGAGCCCGTACCTGGTGGAGAAGGTGCTTAAGAGCGGCATCTACCTGGAATGCCCGAACAAGAAGAAGAGCGCGGAGGAAGAAGCTCCGAAGAAGCGCGGCAAAAAGGCTGCGGCGGAGGCCATGGAGCCACAGGCGGTGGTGTGCACCTATTCCAAGCGCATTGGGGATGCGCCGCCTCCGCCGAGCGCCGAGACGCACGGGCCGG
>DAIDLI010000172.1 GCA_027449545.1 Acidobacteriaceae bacterium
CGGCGGTTTCCTGATGGCGGGATCCGAGGTCCTGAAGCTGTCGGAGCCCGCGCACACCCGCCACCCACGGCATCCCAGGAGCACATCGCATTGAGTTGTTTTTCTCTTCGCAAGTCCGTGATCCCCGGCTGCGCGGTTCTGTTCGCAGCGTCGATGGCCGCGCAGCCGGCAAGCTACAAGCTCACCTGCGGAGCGGCCTCCAAACACGCGAAGACCCTGTCGGCAACGCGATTCAGCGAGCAAGGCTATGGGTTTGACCTGGAGCCTTCACCGCAGATCCAGGACGGCGTCTGCCAAAGCAACAAGGCCTTCTTCGTCTCCGTGAAGGAGCCGGACGGCAACTACCGCGTGACGGTGGAACTGGGCGGTCCGCAGGAGGCCACTACCACCGTCAAGGCGGAGGCGCGCCGGCTGATGCTGGAGGACGTACCCTCCGGCCCGGGCGCGAAGGTGAAGCGCTCCTTTGTGGTGAATGTGCGCACCCCTGCGGTGAATGCGACCGAGCGCGTGCATCTGAAGCCTCGCGAGATCGGCAATCTGGACTGGGACGATAAGCTGACCCTCGAGTTCACCGGCCCGCATCCGGCGCTGCGGTCCATCGCGATCGAGCCGGCGCATGTGCCCACCATTTACATTGCCGGCGATTCCACGGTGGTGGATCAGGACAAGGAACCCTGGGCGGCCTGGGGCCAGGTGCTGCCCTCCTTCTTCAACAGCAAGATTGCGGTAGCCAACGACGCAGAGTCCGGCGAGACCATCCGCAGCTTCCAGGGGGAGCGGCGCTGGGACAAGCTGATGAGCACCATCCGCAGCGGCGATTGGCTGATGATCCAGTTCGCCCACAACGATCAGAAGCCGGGCCGCGGCTTCGTGCCCATTCCGCAGTACAAGGCGCTGCTGCGCAAGTACATCGGTCTGGCGCGGGCCAAAGGCGCGCATCCGGTGCTGGTGACCTCCATGAACCGGCGCAGCTTTGACGCAAACGGCAAGATCCGCATGACGCTGGCCGGCTACCCGGATGCGATGCGAGAGGTGGCCAACGCCGAGCATGTTCCGCTGATCGATCTCAATGCCATGAGCAAGACACTCTTTGAGGCGATGGGGCCCGAGGGCACGCTGAAGGCATTTGTCCACTATCCCGCGAACACCTTCCCGGACCAGCCCAGGCCGCTGGCCGACAATACCCACTTCAACAGCTATGGCGCGCTGGAGCTCGCCAAATGCGTGGTGCAGGGAATCCGCAACGACAAGCTGCCGCTGGCGAAGTATCTGCGGCAAGGGATTCCAGCGTTCGATCCGGCCCATCCTGATCCGCCGACCGTGTGGAGCGATGCGTACGATCCCTTCGTGTCCGCACAGAAGCCCTACGAACGCTGAACCGCAGCCCTCAACCTGGATCCAGGAGCTTTGCATGTTGTTTCGCCGTCTTCTTCTTGTTGCCTGCGCGGCCGCGTTTGGCGCCGTTGCCTTCTCGCAAGCCCCGGCGGTGCAGCCGGGAAAGACGCCGCCCAAGAGCTGGGTGGATCCCCAGACCGGGCATCGGGTGATTCGGCTCACCGATGAACCGGATTCGGCCAGCTTCTACTTCAATGTGAACAGCTACACGCCCGATGGCAAGCAGATGGTCTACACCACGCCGCAAGGGATCTCGGTGATCGACCTGAACACGCTCAAGAGCCGCCAGGTGGTCCAGGGCAAGGTGCGGTCCATCGAGATGGGGCACAAGACGCCGAGCGTCTTCTACATTCGCCCGGAGGACCGCTCGCTTTACGAAACCAATGTCGATACCGGCAAGACGCGCAAGCTGCTGGCCCTGCAAGCGGACGAAAACGTCATCACCATCAATGCCGACGAGACGCTCGCGGCGGGGGCCTCCATCGTCGGGCAACACGCGCCAGCGCCCTTTGAGCATCGTATCGGGCAGGCGCAGCCGCTGATTCGGGCGCGCAACAAGGGCGAGATGATGCAGAAGCGGCTGGCCGCTCACCTGCCCATGGTGCTTTACACCATCGACCTGCGCACCGGAAAGAAGAAGATCCTGTTGCACAGCACCGACTGGCTGAACCATCTTCAGTTTTCTCCCACCGACCCCACTCTTCTGCTCTACTGTCATGAGGGGCCTTGGCAGAAGGTGGACCGTATCTGGACCATCCGCACCGACGGCACCCACAACACCCTGGTGCACAAGCGCACCATGTTTATGGAGATTGCGGGGCACGAGTTCTGGAGCCACGACGGCAAGATCATCTGGTTTGACTGGCAGACTCCCAAGGGCCAGGACTTCTGGCTGGAGGGGCGCAACGTGGAGACCGGCGAGCAGATCGCCTATCACATGACGCGCAACGAGTGGTCGATCCACTTCAACGTCTCGCGCGACGGCAAGCTCTTCTGCGGCGACGGCGGCAATCCCGGCCAGGTGGCGCACGCGCCCGACGGCGAGTGGATCTACCTGTTCCGCCCGGAGCTGATCAAGGGCGACGGAGTCAACAGCCCCGACTTCGTTCAGCCGGGCGTCTTTCACGCCGAGCGGCTTGTGAACATGTCGAAGCATAACTATCATCTGGAGCCGAACGTGAGCTTTTCGCCGGACAAGAAGTACGTCATCTTCCGCTCCAACATGTTCGGACCGACTTACGTGTTCGCGGTCGAGGTGGCCAAGGCAAACGGGAAGGAGTAGTCGTGCAATCAGCAAGCAGGGTTGGGAAAGGCCTGCGTAGATCCATGGCGCTGCTGTGCTTGTCCACAGCAGCGCTTGTGTCTGCGCAGACGCAAAGCAAAGGCGCTGCGGCGCCGCGGCTGGCCGGGATCGCCCACGTGGCCATCCGCGTGCAGAATCTTCAGGCCTCGCGCGATTTTTACAGGAAGCTGGGATACGAGGAGGCATTCGCGCTCAACAATAAGGGCGGCGCGCCCACCGAGGCCTTCTTCAAGGTCAACAACCGGCAGTTCATCGAGCTTTACCCGCCGCACAAGGCCGGGGAGCCGATCGGGTTTCTGCACGTCTGCTTTGAGAGCAAGGACCTGAACGCCTTGCACGATGCCTACGTGGCGCGCGGCCTCAGCCCGACGGTGGTGCGCAAGGCCGGAGCCGGAAATTTGCTCTTCACCATGCGCGGTCCGGAGAATCAGAACATCGAGTACACGGAGTACATGCCCGGCTCGAAGCACACGCTGGACCGTGGGAAACACCTGGGACCAGACCGCATTGCGGAATCGATGGTGGAAGTGGGAATTCCCATGGCCAATGTCGCGGCCGCTGATGTCTTCTATAAGGACCAGATGAGCTTCGTTCCCCTGCGGCGCGGATTCGATCGTGGCGAAAACGCCTTCCGGCTGCCGGGCAGGTCGGTGGAAGAAATTGAGATTCTGCCGCAGGCCAGCCAGCCCAAGTTTCACCTGGTGCTGGGCGTTGCCGGCGTCAGCGCGGCGGCGAAACAACTTTCATCCCGCGGGATTCCGTACCGTCACGAGGGCAAGACGCTCGTGCTGCACGATCCCGATGGCAACGTGATTGTCCTGGCGCATGCGCCGGAACAGAAGGGAGCAGGCCAATGAAAATTGTGATCCCCGCGGACCAGGTGCGGTACCGGACCATGAGCAGCGCGGAGCTGCGTGAAAACTACCTGCTCGAAGAGCTCTTTGCGCCAGGCAAGCTGGAATGCGTCTACGTGGATCTGGACCGGGCGGTGGTTGGCTCGGCCGTTCCCCTGCACGATGGGCTCACCCTGCCCACCTATCCCGAGTTGCGCTCCGAGTACTTTACCGAGCGGCGCGAGCTGGGCGTGCTCAATATCGGCGGCAAAGGCAGCGTGGAGGTGGACGGCAAGACCCACCACCTGGAGACGCTCGACGGCCTGTACGTGGGCCGCGGCAGCAAGAACGTGGTCTTCCGCAGCGACTCCGCGGACCGGCCTGCGGAATTTTACCTTTTGAGCTACCTCTCCCACGCGCAGCATCCCACGCGGCTGATTCACTCCGCTTCCGAGCAGCCGGTCAACCTGGGGACGCCGGAATCGGCCAACCAGCGCAAGATCACCAAGCTGATTCACCTGGAAGGCGCGCAGAGCTCGCAGTTGGTGATGGGCTTTACGCAACTGGCGCCGGGCAGCGTGTGGAATACCATGCCGCCGCATACCCACATGCGCCGCACCGAGATCTACTTCTACTTCAACCTGGAAGAGTCGGAGCGCGTCATTCACATGATGGGCATGCCCCAGGAGACGCGTCATCTGGTGGTGGCCAACAAGCAGGTGGTGTTGTCGCCGGGCTGGTCCATCCACTGCGGCGTGGGCACCCGGAACTACACCTTCTGCTGGGGAATGGGCGGCGAGAATCAGGTGTACTCCGACATGGACGCGGTCTCCGCGGCCGAACTGCTGTAGACAGGAGAAAGACGGGTGAGCGAGGTTCTGGATCTTTTCAGGTTGGACGGCAAGAACGCGCTGGTGACCGGCGCATCGCGCGGCTTGGGCGCGGCCATGGCCGTCGCGCTGGCCCAGGCGGGCGCGAACGTGGCTCTGCACGGATCGCGCGAGGTGCCGCAGCCGGTGCAGGAACGCATCCGGGCGGCCGGGCGCAAGGCCGCCGTGGTGATCGGCGACTTGCAGGATGTGCAGACCGCTCCGCGGCTCGTCGAGGAGGCGGTGGGGGCGCTCGGTTCCATCGACATCCTCATCAATAACGCCGGCATGATCCGGCGGGCGCCGGCCGCCGAGTATCCCATGGCCGACTGGGCCAGCGTGCTGCAAACCAACCTGACCAGCGTTTTTCAGCTTTGCCAGGCGGCCGGTGCGCGCATGCTGGCGCAGGGATCGGGCAAGATCATCAACATCGCCTCCCTGCTTACCTTCCAGGGCGGCGTATTTGTCCCTGCCTACTCCGCGGCCAAGGGCGCGGTGGGCCAGTTGACCAAGGCGCTGGCCAATGAGTGGTCTTCCAAGGGCATCAACGTAAACGCAATTGCCCCCGGCTACATGGCGACCGACAACACAGAAGCCCTGCGCAACGATGAGGTGCGTTCCCGCCAAATTTTGGAGCGGATTCCCGCCGGGCGGTGGGGCGCGGCCGACGACCTCGCCGGCGCCGCGATCTTTCTGGCTTCACGGGCCAGCGACTACGTGCACGGGCATGTCCTGGTGGTGGATGGTGGCTGGCTGGCTCGTTGAGCCGAGGAGAAGCACAGTGAGAAGGTCCTCCAGAGGAAGCCTTTGGATCGCGGCGGCAGCATTCCTGAGCCTGGGCGCATGGGCCCAGACCGATGCGGCCCGCTCGGTGACGCACTATACGCCGGAACAACTGGCGCAGCACGAAAAGGCCCTGGCCGCTCAATGCCGCGCCTCGGGGCGGGGCTCGTGCAGCGAAGTGCTGGAGCGGCATCCCGGCTACATCCTCATCCTCGGCTACCGGGATAAGGACGGCGGTGCCGAGCTCCACAAGAATGCGGCCGACGTGGACATCGTGCTGGACGGCTCCTGCACGCTGGTGACCGGCGGCGTCATCCAGAACGCGAAGGATACGGGGCGCGGCGAAGTCCGCGGCCCTGGCATTGCAGGTGGCCACAAGACCGTGCTGCATAAGGGCGATATCGTCCAGATTCCCGCTGACACGCCGCATCAAATGTTGCTGCCGCCGGGAGGGGATCTGACCTACTTTGTGATGAAGCCGACCGGCGTGATGGAGCCGACCGGCGTTGCAAGCGGGGAGGGGAATTCACAGGAAAGCTCAAGTTCAAAGAAGTTGCAATAGACAAACATATTCATTTTGAAATACGATGCTTTCACGGGAACCGCAGATTGCAAGGAGAATCAGTTGGAATTCCGTGGCTGCGCAACCGCTCGGGTTGGGCCGGGGCCGAACGTGGCGAGGTCGAGAAGGGTAGGAAATTGCATGCAATCAGAATCGGCTCTCCAGGAAAGAGCATTCAGGGCTCTGGACGCGTTCCAGATTGAGATTCCCTCGTGGGGATTTGCGAATACCGGAACGCGCTTCGGCAAGTTTCTCCAGGCGGGCGCGGCCAGCACGCTGGAAGAGAAGTTCGCCGACGCCGGCCAGGTGCACAAGTTGACCGGCTGCACGCCGAGCCTGGCGCTGCACGTCCTGTGGGATCTGCCAAACGGGGTGTCCGATGCCCCGGCCGTACGCGCGCTGGAGCGCCGCGAAGGCGTGGTTGCTGGCTCCATCAACCCCAATCTCTTTCAGGATCAGGAGTTTAAGCACGGCTCCCTGTGCAATCCCTCGGCTGAGATTCGCGGCCGTGCGGTTCAGCACCTTCTGGATTCGGTTGCCATTGCCCGCGAGCTGAACTCGCGCGACGTGTCGCTGTGGCTCCCGGACGGCTCCAACTACCCCGGAACGCAGAGCATCCGCCGCCGTATTGAATGGTTGCAGGAGGCGCTGCGCAGCGTACACGACCAGCTGCGGCCCGACCAGCGCCTGCTGATCGAGTACAAGCCCTTCGAGCCGGCCTTCTATCACACCGATATTGCCGACTGGGGCATGTCTTCGCAGTTGGCGGCCAGCGCCGGTCCGCAGGCCCGCGTGCTGGTCGATACCGGACACCACTACGCTGCGCAGAACATCGAGCAGATCGTGGCCTGGCTTCTGCACCTGAACCTGCTGGGCGGCTTCCACTTCAACGACCGCCGCTATGCGGATGACGACCTGACGTTGGGCTCCATCGATCCCTACCAGATCTTCCGCATCTTCCACGAGATCCATGCCGCCGGGACCGAGTGGCTGCCGCAGATCGCCTTCATGGTCGACCAGAGCCATAACCTGAAGGGCAAGATGGAAGCGATGGTGCAGACGGTGTGCACCGCGCAGGAGCTCTGGCTCAAAGCGGCCCTGGTGGATCGCCAGAAGCTGGCCCAGCTCCAGGAGAGCTGCGACCTGGTGCCCGCGGAAGAGCTGTTCCGTGATGCCTTCTGGAGTGACGTGCGCCCCTTGCTGCGGGATTGGCGGCGTGCGCGCGGCCTGCCCGCGGAGCCGCTGGCGGCCCTGGCGGAAAGCGGCTACGTGGAACGCGTTGCGCGGGAGCGCGGCGGCCGCATGGCGGCTGTGAGCTCTTACGCCTAGCCGAGATGGGCTGAGCTTCTGTGCGCCTCGCGCAGATTATCCTGAATCTCGTGTGCCGCGGCTGCCGTCGCAGATGGCTCCTGCGGCACACTTTGTACCCAGTGCCAAGGCGGGCGCTTTGACCAGCAACAGGAACATGAACGGGCCCAGCCATCTGGCCATTGATCTTGGCGCCAGCAGCGGCCGCATCGTTGTGGGCCAGATCCGCGACGGTCGGCTGGAAGTGCAGACGGCCGGCCGCTTCCGCACGCCGCTGGTGCAGCACGCGGCCAGCGGCTACCAGTGCTGGGACATCGACGAAATCGTGAGCCACGTCGCGCAGCACCTCGAACGCTGCGCGGCAGAGGCGCCGATTGCCAGCGTCGGAGTCGATAGCTGGGGCGTGGACTACGTCCTGCTCGATGAAAATCGGCAGCGGGTGGGGCAGGCTGTTTCCTACCGCGACAAGCGGACCACCGGCATGCTGGAACGGGTGTGCGCGCGCATGCCCGCCGACGAGATCTATCGCCGCACCGGCATCCAATTCATGCCCCTCAACACGCTCTATCAGCTTGCGGCGGCCGCCGAGCAGGAGCAGCAGTGGATGGCCGATGCGCGGCATCTGCTCCTGATTCCGGACTATCTGCACTTCCGGCTATCGGGCGTGCTTTCCAACGAGTACACCAACGCCACCACCACCCAGATCCTGGGCCTGGATGGCGACTGGGATCTGGATCTGCTGCGAGCTGCCGGCATCCAACGCAACCTGATGCAGCGGCCCATTCCCGCCGCCACCATCCTGGGCGAAACGCCGGCGGGCGCAGGCCGGGCCAAAGTCGTGGCTCCGGCCACCCACGATACCGCATCGGCGGTCGCGGGAGCTCCTCTGGAAGGCCCCGACGAGGTCTATATCAGCTCCGGCACATGGTCGCTGATGGGCATTGAAAGCCCGGTGCCGATGGCCAGCGACGCAGCACGGCGCATGAGCTTCACGAATGAAGGTGGACTGGAGCGGCGCTTCCGGGTGTTGAGGAACATCACCGGCATGTGGCCGATCCAGCGCATCTGTGATGAGCACCAGATCGCGGACGTTCCCAAGCTGGTCGCGGAAGTCGCAGAGCTTCCGGCCTGGCGGTCGCTGATCAATCCCAATGACCCGGTATTTTTGAATCCCGCTTCGATGACCGAGGCGATCCGCTCTTACTGCCGGCAGACCCAGCAGCCGGAACCGCAGACGAATGCGCAGCTCGCGCGCTGCGTCTTCGACAGCCTCGCGCTGGCGTACAGAAGCGTCATCGACGATCTGGAGACGCTGCTCCAGCGCAAGCTGCGCCGCATTCGCGTCATCGGCGGTGGCTGCCAGAACCAGTTGCTCAACCAGCTTTGCGCCGACGCCTGCGAAATGCCGGTGGTAGCGGGTCCGGTGGAAGCCTCCGCGCTGGGCAATCTGAGCGCGCAGATGATTGCCCTGGGAGAGATTGAGAATCTGGATGCGGCGCGCCGTTTGATTCGCGCCTCCTTCCCGATGCAGGAGTTTTCCCCGCGCGGAACGGTGCCCGAGGCTGCGGGCCGCACCTTCAAGCACCTGCTGGCCGCGGGCGTCGGCGCGTAACAGCACCTGGCGCCGGGACGGCGGCGCTCGTCGCGGCGGCGCTCGTCGCGGCGGCGCTCATCGCGGCAGCGCTCGTCGCGGCGGCGCTCATCGCGGCAGCGCTCGTCGCGGCAGCGCTCATCACGGCGGCAGGTGCAGAGGCGTACTACCATCGAAGGCAGCCGCCTTTTGCCTGGAATGGCCGCGGAGCGGAGACAGTTTCCTATGCGTGCTTCACTTTTCATCACCTGCTACAACGACACGCTGTTTCCGGAGACGGGCCGCGCGGTCGTGGCGCTGCTGGAGCGGCTGGGTGTGGAGCTGGAATTCCGCTCCCAGCAGACCTGTTGTGGGCAGATGCACGCCAACACCGGCTTTCGCAGCGAAGCCTTCAGCCAGGCCAAGCGGTTTGTGCGCCTTTATCAGGATGCGGAAGCCGTCGTCGTTCCTTCCTCGTCCTGCGTCGCCATGGTCCGCGAGCAGTATCCCGGGCTCTTCGAGGAGTTGGGGAATGAGGCGCTGCGCCGTGAGTTTGCCGCGCTGCTGCCTCGCGTCTACGAACTGAGCGAATTCCTCATCGACCGCCTCGGCATCGAGGATGTGGGCGCATGGTTTCCGCATCGCGTCACCTACCATGCCAGTTGCCACGGCCTGCGTGGACTGCACCTGGGCGATCGGCCGTTACGGCTGTTGCGGGCGGTGCGCGGGCTGGAACTGACGCCGCTGCCCAATCTGGACCGCTGCTGCGGCTTCGGTGGCACCTTCTCGGTGAAGAATGGCGATGTCTCCTCCGCCATGCTGGCGACCAAACTTGAGGATGTGCTGGGCACGCAAACGGAGTTCTGCACAGCCCTCGACAATAGCTGCCTGATGCACATGGGCGGGGCGCTGCATCGCCGCCAGGCCGGCATCCGCACCATTCACATGGCGCAGATCCTGGCCAGCACCGAGGCCTCCCCGGCGGAGATCCCCGCATGAGCACCAGCGGCTACCATCCCGATCTCGATCCCGCCTCCGCGCCGCCTTTCCCCAAGGCCGCCTTGCCGGTGCTGAACAACATGCAGTTGCGCAAGAACGTGGCCCACGCCGTCGATGTGATTCAGGCCAAGCGCGGCCGGCTGGTGGCCGAGAAGACCGATTGGCAGCAACTCCGCGCCGCCGGCGCGGCCATCCGCGATCATGCGCTGGAAAATCTGAGCTTTTATCTCCAGCAGTTCGAGGAGCGCTGCACGGCCGCGGGCGGAGTGGTGCATTGGGCTGCCGATGCTGCCGAGGCGCGGCGCATCATTCTCGATCTGCTGCGCCAGGAACAGGCCGACGAGGTCATCAAGATCAAGACCATGACCTCGGCCGAGATTCAGTTGAATCCGTATCTCGAGTCCGCCGGCGTCAAGGTCTTCGAGACCGATCTGGCCGAGATCATTCTGCAACTGGGCAAAGATGAGCCCTCCCACATCGTCGTGCCGGCGCTGCATGTGAACCGCGGCCAGGTCCGGGAGATCTTCGCTCGTAGCATGAACCGGCCAGATCTCTCCGACGATCCGCAGGCGCTGACCGCCGCGGCGCGCAGTTATCTGCGGCAAAAGTTTCTCACCGTGCCCACCGCGATCAGCGGCGCGAACTTCCTCATCGCGGAGACCGGCGGAGTCGCCATCGTGGAGTCGGAGGGCAACGGGCGCATGTGCCTGACGCTGCCACGCGCCCTCATCACCGTGGCCGGCATTGAAAAGGTGCTGCCGCGCTTCCAGGACCTCGAGGTGATGCTCCAGGTGCTGGCTCGTTCCGCCACCGGCGAGCGCATGAATCCCTACACCTCGTTGTGGACGGGAGTGACGCCCGGCGATGGCCCGCAGCGCTTCCACGTGGTGCTGCTCGACAACGGCCGTTCTTCCATTCTCAAGCGCGAAACCGAACGGCAGACGCTGCGCTGCATCCGCTGCGCGGCCTGCATGAATAGCTGCCCGGTCTATCGTCAGACCGGCGGCCATGCCTACGGCTCGGTTTACCCGGGACCGATTGGCGCCATTCTCACGCCGCAGCTCACCGAGTTGCACCACGCGCAGTCGCTGCCCTACGCCTCCTCGCTGTGCGGCGCCTGCTATGAGGTCTGCCCGGTCAAGATCAACATTCCTGAGATCCTTATCGACCTGCGCGCCCAGGTGACGGATCAGGAGCGCAGGCAGACCCGGCGCTGGTTCGATCCCATGTATCTCGGCATGCGCGCGGCCAACTTCGTCTTTGCCAGCGCCGGCCGGTTTCACGCGGCGCAGCGGCTGGGCCGCATCGGCATGCGCCTCTTCACCGGTAAGGACGGCTGGATCCATTCCCTGCCCGGGATGGGCGCCAAGTGGACGCAAAGCCGCGATCTGCGCGGCCTGCCGCAGCAGACCTTCCACGAGTGGTGGGCGGCGCGCGACAAGGCGGCCGGCAAGGAGGCGCAATGAATCATTCCTCCAACTCCCGGCAACGCGTGCTGGACCGCATCCGCGCGGCAGCCCCAGACTCCCCGGCGCGCGAGCGCGATTACGCCGCCCTGGAGCGCCCCTACACCCGCACCGGCAGCCTTACCGCCGAAGCCCGCGTCGCGCTCATGACGGAGCGGCTGCGCGAGTACGACGCCGGGGTAACCGAGTGCGCCTCCGGGGAGCTCCCGGCGGCCATCGCCGCGGCGCTGGCCGCCAGCGGCAGAAAGACCTTCGTCGCCCCCGCGGGGCTGCCCTCCGCATGGCTGGCTCCGGGCTTTGAATGGAAGATCGATCGCGACCTCTCCGCTGACCAGATTGAGGGTGTGGATGGGGTGGTGACCGCCTGCTTCTGCGGCATCGCCGACTCCGGCACCATCGTGCTGCACCACGCTGCCGCGGAAGGCCGCCGCCTGGTCAGCCTGCTGCCGGACTGGCATCTCTGCATCCTGCGCACCTCGCAAATTGTGGAGACCCTGCCCGAGTACTTCGCCCGCTGCACGCAACCTCCAGCGCTGGTGACGTGGATCTCCGGGCCCAGCGCGACCGCCGACATCGAGATGACGCGCATCAAGGGCGTGCACGGCCCGCGCTTCCTGCAGGTGATCGTGGTCCGAGACTGACCCTGGCAACTCCGGAGGGCGGCCGCTGCTCGTCCCCTCCTGGAGTTCGGCGCGCCCGCAAAATATCATGGAAATTAGTTACCAATTGGCTTAAGGTGTCCCAGGGAGAGCACGGGTGCCCAAAACGAAGATCAAACGGCTTTATCTGATTCCTATTCTGTCCAAAGCACTGGACGTCATCGAGCTATTAGAGCAGGACCACTCGGCTCTGGCCCTGGAGGATGTCTACCAGAAGACGAACATCTCCAAGACCAGCGTCTATCGCATCCTGAAGACGCTGGCCCACCGCGGTTACGTAGCCCAGACGCAGGACGGCCTTTACCGGCTGGTTTCGCGGCCGCGCCGCCTGCAATTTGGCTTTGCCGTGCAAAGCGCCGATCTCCCGTTTTCCAAGGCCCTGGCGCAGAGCGTGAGCGCCGCGGCCGCGGCTGCCGGCGTTGAACTGCTCGTCCTCGACAACCGCTTTGACCCCGATGTGGCCATTCGCAACGCCGAGGAGTTCGTGGCCCGGCGCGTCGATCTGGTGCTGGAGTTCCAGGCCGCCGAGGCGGTGGCCCCGCGCATCGCGCACATTCTGAAGAAGGCGGATATTCCGCTGATCGCGGTCGACGTGCCCCACCCCAACGCCACCTACTTCGGCGTGGACAACTTCGAGACCGGCTATGAGGCCGGCGTGCTGCTGGCCCGCTACGCCCAGCAGGCGTGGAAGGGCAAGGTGGCCTCGGTCATCGGGGTCGGGTTTGCCGAGGCTGGCAGCTTTGTGCAGAGCCGCATCACCGGCGCCTTCCAGGCCCTGCGTGAGCGCTTCCCAGCCCTCGGGCAAGACCGCTTCTTTCACCTCGAGGGCCGCGGCATGCGCCAGGCCAGCCGCGAAGCCATCGTGGAGTTCCTGAAAGCGCACCCCGTCACCGGCCCTACGCTGGTGGCCGCCGCCACCGACTCCAGCGCGCTGGGCATCCTCGACGTGATTCGCGAGCGCGGACAGGAGCACAACTTCGCCATCGTCGGCCAGGACTGCATCCCCGAGGCCCTCGCAGAGATGCGCTCCGGCTCCAGCGCTCTCATCGGCTCCATCTCGCACATGGCCGAAAGCTACGGCCCCCGCCTGATCCAGTTGGCCATTTCCCTGGTGCGCGGCTTCGCCGTGCCTCCCTATAATTACGTGCAACACCGCGCCATCACCCCGGAAGCGCTGGACGGCGAGGTCCCTCAGAAAACGGCA
>DAIDLI010000173.1 GCA_027449545.1 Acidobacteriaceae bacterium
AAAAATATTCTCTCCATGCCCGAGATGCAGAGTGCCCCAGGTCCCCTGCTTCTCGGGACCTGGGAGACCACCGAGACCAACACAACATGGTTCTTCAGGAATGAATCGTGAGCAATTGGAGAATACTTTCCTCCGCCGAGATGCAG
This sequence comes from Acidobacteriaceae bacterium, assembly GCA_027449545.1. Lineage (GTDB taxonomy): Bacteria > Acidobacteriota > Terriglobia > Terriglobales > Acidobacteriaceae > Telmatobacter. The sequence goes on from DAIDLI010000173.1 coordinate 147, forward strand.
GCCTGCGATCGCGCCACCGTGGAGCAGTTCGGCGTTGGCTCCTTCGATCTGATGCGCGCCGCGTCCGCGGCAGTGGCGGAGTTTGCGCGCAGCCATTTTCCGCGCGCGCGTAAGATCACCGTCCTGTGCGGCCGCGGGAACAACGGTGGCGACGGCATGTTGGCCGCGCGCCTGCTCGCGGAGGCCGGGCTTGAGGTGACCGCGTTTCTGCTCGGAGACCCCGCCAGCCTGGCGGGCGATGCCGCGGAGGCGTGGAAGCTCCTGACCGGCACTCCTCAAATCCAAATCCACATCATCTCCACTGAGCAGGAACTCGACCAGCACCGCGCAGCTTTTCAGGCCGACCTGCTCATCGATGCGCTGGTGGGCACGGGTTTTCAACCGCCTCTGCGTGGCCTGCCGCTTCTCGCAATCGAATTGCTGCGCGCCGCTCCCACAAACATCCTCGCCGTCGATCTGCCCTCCGGCTGGCCGGCGGACGAAACCAGCGCCTCCTTCGACGGTCCCGTCTGCCCGGCCGATGCGGTGGTTACCTTCACCGCGCCCAAGCCCGCGCATGTCTTTGGCCACCTCACCCGCTCCTGGGATCAGCCGGTCGTCGTTGCGCCCATCGGCTCGCCGGAGCAGGCGATCATCTCCTCCCTCGACCTGCACTGGGCCGGCGCCGCGCTCGAACTGGTACAGCGCCCCCGCGGAGCCGAGAGCAACAAAGGCAACTTCGGCCATGTCCTGGCAGTTGGCGGCAGCTTCGGCGCGGCAGGCGGAAAGGCCGGCGCACCCGCCATGGTGGGCATGGCGGCTCTCCGCTCCGGAGCGGGACTGGTCACCGTTGCGGTTCCCGAGCCGGCGCTCGTTCCGGTTGCCTGTTTTGCGCCGGAGTTGATGACCTGGCCTCTGGCCGCGACTGCGCAAGGCTGCCTCCGGCCCCAGCAACTGCCCCCGGAACTCCTCAAGGGTAAGACGGTTCTGGCCATTGGCCCCGGCATCGGTCAGGCGCCCGAGACGGCGGAGTTTGTCTGCGATTTGCTCACGCAGACGCGCATGCCCGCGGTTCTCGACGCCGACGCTTTAAACATCCTCGCCGCCCGGACGGAGCTGCTGCCTCGCATTGCCGCGGACCGCACCGTCGTCCTCACGCCCCATCCCGGCGAGATGGCGCGCCTGGCCGGCATCTCTACCGCCGAGGTGCAGGCAAACCGGCTGGAGTGCGCCCGCGACTTCTCCCGCCGCAATGGGGTGATTCTCGTGCTCAAAGGAGCGCGCACCCTCATCGCCCACCCCGACGGCCGGATCGCCGTGAATACCAGCGGAAATCCGGCCATGGCCAAAGGCGGCAGTGGCGATCTGCTTACGGGCATGGTTGCCGGCCTGCTCGCCCAGCATCCGCAGCAAGCCGACCGCGCCGTCGAGGCCGCCGTGTATTTACACGGACTTGCAGCGGATTTCGCGGTGCGCGCGGCCGACCAACATACCCTTCTGGCCACCGACAGCCTCACCTTTCTGCCCCGCGCATTTCGGTACCCTGCTTTCCACGTTGGCAAAGACAGCGCGGACAGGTATGTTTGGTTGCAGGGAGAGGTCGCGGGCCATGCGGCCTCGCGCGCATCGGAATGACTGCGCGTCCCCCCGCGTACGAGGAACAAGCAATGACCGAAACCGCAGCGGCAGCGGAAGGCAGGATCCACGAGTTCACCACCCAGAGTGGCGCCGACACCATCGAGGTCGGCCGCCAGTTGGTGCGCCTGCTCAATCCGCCTCAGCTTTTGCTGCTGCGTGGAGAGCTCGGCACCGGCAAGACCACGCTGGTGAAGGGAATTGTCCAGGCCCTCGATGCCGCCGAGCCGGACGAGGTCACCAGCCCCACCTTCACGCTGCTGCATGAGTACGAAGGCGTTCGCGACGGCCAGCCCATCAAGCTCTATCACCTCGATGTCTACCGGCTCGATAGCGAGCGCCAGCTTGAAACCCTCGGCCTCGACGACCTGCTCACTCCCGACGCGCTGGTGCTGGTCGAGTGGGGGGACAAGTTCAAAAGCATCCGCAAGCGCGCTACCGGCGAGATCGCCATCGCCCTGGCCGGCGGAGATGCCCGCAAGATCACCGTCACGCTCAAGGAGTAGCTTTGCTTCCCCGGCAGATCGCCTGGCTCCAGGCCGTTACCATCCTCTGGATGGTCGCGGAGTGTGCCGTCTCGCTTCGCGCCGCGGTACAGGCACACAGCGCGGCGCTTCTGGCCTTCGGGGCCGACAGCCTTATTGAACTGCTCTCCGCGATTGTGGTGCTTCTCCAGTTCATCCCCCGCTTTCCTCTTCGCAAGCCGCAAGCCGAACGCGCGGCTGCCATTCTGCTCATGGTTCTCGCCGTGGCTATCGTCTGGATCGCCGCGTCCTCCTGGCGCCGGCAAGTCGAGCCAAGCCCACTCGGTATAGCCATTACCGCGCTGGCCCTGATCGTCATGCCGGTTCTTGCCGCGCTCAAAAGGCGCCAGGCCCGCATTCTCAACAATCGGGTCCTTGCCGCTGATGCCACGCAGTCCGCCACCTGTTCCTGGCTCGCGGCGGTCACACTTGCCGGCTTGGCCATCAACTCCGTATGGCACATTCCCTGGGTGGACTCGGTGGCTGCTCTGGCGGCGGTCCCCATCCTTCTGGTGGAAGGGCGGCGTACCTGGCGCGGTGATCCCTGTTCCTGCGGGTGCGCGGCGAGCTGAAACAGCACCGCGCCGCAACCTGCCTCCTCGCTGTGTGCAGGCAGTCATCTGCGGCGTCTGGGACTGGTACTCTGCCCATAGCATGCAACGCATTCCTTTCGCCGAAGTTCACCAGGCTCTGGCCCGCATCCTTGCCGGTCTTGGTTTCACGGCTCCGCGCGCTGAGTTCTGCGCCAGCCTCTTTGCTGAGACCACCCGCGACGGCGTCTACACCCACGGCCTGCAACGCTTTCCCCGTTTCGTTCGCACCATCCGCAATGGCAGCGTCGATCCCTCCGCCGAGCCGGTGCTGCAGGTGGGCATGGGCGCTCTCGAACGCTGGGATGGATGTTCCGGGCCAGGCAATCTCAACGCCTGGGCGGCCATGGAACGCGCCATGGAGCTTGCCCGAGGGCAGGGAATCGGCTGCGTCGCGCTGGCCAACACCAATCACTGGATGCGCGGCGGCACGTACGGCTGGCAGGCTGCCGAGGCCGGCTTTCTCGCCATCTGCTGGACCAATACCATGCCCAATCTTCCCCCCTGGGGTGGCATCGATCCGGCTATTGGCAACAATCCCCTGGTCCTGGCCGCGCCCCGCCCGGAAGGTCCAGTGGTTTTGGATATCGCCATGTCGCAATTCTCCTATGGCGCGATTGAGAGCCACCGCAGGCGCGGCGAAATGCTCCCCGTCGATGGCGGATTCGATACCGAGGGAAACCTCACCCGCGATCCGGCAGCCATCGAACGCTCCCAGCGCGCCCTCCCCATCGGCTACTGGAAGGGCTCCGGACTCTCGGTCCTGCTGGATATGTTCGCCGCCGTGCTGACCCTCGGCCGGTCCACACACCAGATTCCGGCCGATTCGCTGCGCGAGACCGGCGTCTCCCAGATCTTCCTCGCCTTCCGCCCGGAATCCGGCGAGCAGGCCGCCCGCATCGCCGGCGAGATCGTTGCGTCCATCCACGCCTGTGCGCCGGCGCAACCCGGCTCCCGTGTCCGCTATCCCGGAGAGCAGACCCTGCGCATTCGCGAATAGAACCTGCGCCTGGGCCTACCCGTTGCTCCCGAGCTCTGGCAGGAGATCCAGGCGATTTAGTTCCCTAGGGAACCTTGTGAGGACTATAATTGCCGCGATCAAGTTACAACCAAGATCCGGCGCGTGAATGGACTACGGGACCTTTTTCCTCACGAACATCGCCACTGTTACCGTCTTCGCGGTATCGATGTGCGTCCTTGCCTGGTATAACCGCCGCGTCGCCGGAATGATTTGGTTTGCCGGCGCCCTGATCACGGGTTTGGCCAAGCTCGTCCTCCAGGGCTTGGAGGGCAAGCTGCCTCCTTTCTATACCGACTTGCCGGCCAACGAACTCTATTTCATCTCCTTCATGATGCAGTGGATGGGGCTGCGCTGGTTCGTGGTGCGCAAGCGCTTGCCGAATCCCGCGCCCTGGATCCTCGCTGCAATCATCGTGATTGCGTATCCCGTGATGTTCCTCGCCAGGATTCCGTACAGCGCCAACGTTCTCAATGTCCCCTTCGTCTTCCTTTGCGGCGCGACTGCCTGGATGCTACTGAGATACGGGCGCGATGCCTTCCTGACCATCTCCCGCGTCACCGGAGCGATCCTGATCGGCCAGATGACGGTCGCCGCCTATCGCGCTGTCCTGACCAACGAGATCTACCCGCGGCCGTGGAAGACCGTCTATGCGCAGGCTGACCCGCGCTGGGATTACTCACTCGCCGCAGGCGCGTTCCTGGCGGCTTGCATGGTGATGTGCGAGCTTTGGTTCCTGGTCACAGAACTGAGGCGGGAGCTGGCCGCGCAGGTGCGCACGGATCCACTGACCGGAGCCCTCAATCGCAGAGGCATGGAAGAGGCCGCCGCGCGGGAGACGGCGCGCAGCGTCCGTCACGGCTATCCCTTGTGCATGGTCATGATCGACATCGACCAGTTCAAGCGGCTCAACGACAGCCGCGGCCACGCCGCCGGCGACCGTGCCTTGCAGGCCCTCGTCAACCTCGTCAAGGCGCATCTGCGGAGTCAGGATGTGCTGGCGCGCACCGGCGGGGAAGAGTTCGCGGTGTTGCTGCCCGATACGCCGGTTGCGGGCGCTTTGCTGGTGGCCGAGCGCGTCCGTCGCGATGTGGAACAGCTTGAAATCGCCTTCGACAGCGGTCCGATTCGCTTTACCATCAGCGCCGGGCTGGCTCCGTTCCATCCCGCGCATGGATTCGAAACCATGATGCGCCACGCCGACGCAGCCATGTACGCGGCCAAGGAGAATGGCCGCAACCAGGTGCTCACTTACTCGGCTCGGGAGCATGTGGCAGAACACTGGGCAGCCAACGGATCGAATCCACCCGCCCTGGCTTCCGGCTAGCAGGGCTTCTTTTCAGAAGCCCATGATGTTATAGCCGCAATCCACATAGAGGGTTTCGCCGGTGACGGCGCTCGACAGGTCGCTGGCAAGATAGAGTGCGGTTCCGCCAACCTCGAGCTGGTCCACGTTGCGGTGCAGGGGAGCGCGCTGCTCATGCATCTTCAGCATGTCGCCCAGCGCTCCGACGCCCCGCGCCGCCAGCGTTTTGATCGGGCCCGCGGAGATGGCATTCACGCGGATATTCTTCTGGCCCAGATCCCAGGCCAGGTAGCGCACGCACGACTCCAGCGACGCCTTGGCCAATGCCATCACGTTATAGTGCGGCACCACCTTCTCGGCGGCGTAGTAGCTCAGCGTCATGATGCTCCCGCCGTCCGTCATCAGCGGCGCCGCACCGCGGCTCACCGCGATCAGCGAATACACGCTCACATCGTGGGCGATGCGGAATCCGTCGCGGCTGGTGTTGATGAACTCGCCGCGAAGATCCTCGGCAGGCGCGTAGGCTACGGCATGCACCAGCGTGTGCAGCTTGCCGTACTTTTGCTTGAGCTGGGCAAACAGGCTGTCGATCTCCTGGTCGCTCGAGACGTCGCACTGGAAGCCGCTGGCCCCGGGCAGTTCCTCGATCAGGCCCTCGGCCTCGGCGCGCATGCGCTCGTTCTGGTAGCAGATGGCCAGAGTGGCGCCGGCCGCGTGCAATTTTTGGGCGATACCCCATGCGATGGAACGCTTGTTGGCCAGCCCAAAGATTACGGCCGTTTTGCCCGACAGGTCGATCATTCTCTCCAAAGCCCTCCCAGCGCTTTCTTCATGAATCACAAGGAAAATTGGCGGAGCCGCCGCTTTTCAGGATAGCAGAGCGCTGGATGCGTTCTTTACCCGCCCAGGTCAATGAGTTCTACATCCCCCACCGGCCGTCCCAGGAACTTTGATCCCAGACGCTGGAACTTCTCCACCGAGTCGGTCGCGAAGCAGCGGATCGCGGGCGCCGATGCTGGTTCGCCCGAATCCGGGTCGCCGGCGCGCAGCAGCTTCGTCGCGGTATCGGCAGTGGACTCGGCCGAGTCGATCACCCGAATTCCGGCGCCCGCGCTCTGCGCGATGGTCTGCTCGATCAGCGGACGCAGCAGGGGATAGTGCGTGCATCCTAGCACCAGCGCATCAGGCTTCAGTCCTTCTGCTGCTGCCTGCGCCAGCAGTTCGTCCAGATAGATGCGCAGCACCTCGGCGGTGACCGGATGGTTGGTCCATCCCTCCTCCACCAGCGGAACCAGCAGCGGGCAAGCCTTTTCGATCGCGCGCATTCCGCGCGTCTCGCACGCGGCCGCGTAGGCATGGCTGCGCACGGTGGCATCGGTGGCGATCACCAGCACGTCGCCGCTCCTGGAGGTAGCGCGGGCCACCGCCGCTCCCGGTTCGATCACGCCCAGCACCGGCACCGTTACCGACTCGCGAATCGCGTCCAGAGCGAGCGCACTGGCTGTGTTGCAGGCGATGACCAGAAACTCCGCTCCCTGCTCCCGCGTTAGAAATTGCGCGCTCTGCGCGGCGTAGCGCGCGATGGTGCGCCGCGATTTCGAACCATAGGGCAGCCTCGCCGTATCCCCGAGAAACACAAAGCGTGCCCGCGGGAAGCGGTGGATCAGCGCGCGCAGCACCGTCAGGCCCCCAAAGCCCGAATCGAAGACGCCGATAGTGGGGGAATCGGTTCGGATCACGAGACCGCTCCTTGGGCCTGCTCGAGATCGCGTGTCAGATACGTGCGGGTCAGGTCCGCGTGACCGGCCAGCGTGGCTTTGGTCTCTCCGTCCACCAGGAACCGCACCTCCGTCACCTGCGGCAAGTTGGCGTGCAGCGTTGCGCAGATCGAGAGCAGCGTTAGGGTCTCGGTCTCGATGCCGGAGGGATGATGGGCCGCGAAGCCTCCGGAAAGATTCACGACTGCCGTCTCTTGGTCGCCTCTGTTTCCCATGGACGCGCCTTGCCCGCTCGGGGGTGCTGCGGCGGGCAGCAGGAAGACTTGCAGAATCGGGTCAGAGCCGCCCGTCACCGGATGCGAGGCCCCCGGCGCGGCATACAAATCCAGCAGGCGGTCCAGAATCACCTTGGCCCGTTGTTGCGGGCTCGGCGGAAGCGGCAGCGAGAGCTCCCGCGCCTGCAACGTGTCGTCGGCGTCGCTGGCCACCATCAGGGTCGCCTGCTCCACCGGCGCTACCTGCGGCGCTTTGGTGGGCGCCGACACCTGCCCGGCCAGCAGACGCTGATGGGCGCGCTGGCGCAGATGCCACAGCTCGGCCCCCATCCCCGCCGAGGCCAGCAGCAGAATCACGAACAAAATCTTCTGGTAGCGGGGGATCATGGCCGGTGGTCCTCCGCGCGCCACTCCAGCAATCCGGCTGCCAGGGCATCGGCCACCTGGTTCAGATAGGCTGGATCTTCCACGCTCGCCTTCGCCGCACTGGTGGACGAGGGCTGCTCCGGCGCAATCTCCACCGCTACGGCCGGGCAGGCCATGCTATCCACCGTGGTGAGGGCCGTCCGGCCCAGCGTGACCGTCATCCCGGCGTGCAGGAGCGCCGAGTTGAGCACGCCCGCCAGCGCCAGGCTGCGATCCACAAAGGTCGCCTGGGTGGTTTGCCAGGGCTGGAAACGCTCCGACCGCGCTGCCGGCAGGGAAGAGATAAACAGGTGGACCCCGGCGCCGCTCATGGCCGCATGAAGGCTCAGGCACGCCTGCGCCAGCGCATGATTGGCGATCTCCGCCCGCTGTCCCGCGTCCACGGTCGCATCGGATTCGCGCGTGGTCACCACGGCGATTCCCCGGGCCGCCAGCAGAGAACGAAGCTTTACGCTCAGCGTCAGCGTCAGGTTCTTTTCCGGATTAGGCTTGCCAGCCGGGTCCGTCACCGTCGAGCCGGCATCGGCGCCTCCATGAGCGGCGTCGAGAACCACCACAAAACGGCCTGCGGGAGGGGCCGCCGATTGCCCAGACCCACTTTGGCCGCCCAGCAGAGCGATGGCGCAAAGCAAGACCGCGATCCGGCGGATGCGCCGCAAGAAGAGGACGTGTGGCCCAGTCGCTGCCCGGAACATCGGACTACTCCAGGGCATAGATGGCCAGGCCGCTGAGCAGCTTGGGAAAAAAGTCGGTAGATTTCTGCGGCATCACTTCACCGGCGAAAGCCACTTCCCGGAGCTGTTCCATGGTGACCGGGTTGGTCAGGAAGCTCACATCCGCCTCGCCGCGTGCTACCTGGTCCACCGCCTCGGCGGCATCGCGCAGATAGCGAAGGTTGGTCTGCTCGCGGACCTTCTCGGCGTCCAGGCCCAGCAGCCGGTCCAGGATCATCGCATGCAGGTGTGTCAGGTCGAGATTGCGTTGCCGGTCAGGCAGGCCGGCAAGCGCCTTGTCGATTGCCTCCGGCTTCGATTGCAGAAGCAACGCCCCCGAGCGGGTGACGGCGACGAAGGCGGTACCGCTTTGCGATTTCAGCGTCCGCAGATACTCCTGCGCATCGGCAGCGGGCAGTTCCTGCACCGTGAAAAACACTCCGGCCGCCTTCGCAAAAGCCTTCCCGTCGAACCCGGCCAGCCCGTGCACCACCCGATGCGTGGGCAGGATGACCAACCCATCCGAATCCATATTCACAAAGGTCATCATCGCCGCCGCTTCCGGAAAAGCCGGCTCGGCCACCTGGTGCGCGTTCAGGCTCTCGGTCCGCCCAGTCTTCTCCGCCTCGTGATGCGCGGCGTACTGGGACGCATAGTCGCGGGAGTAGTTCAACGCCGTCTCATAGCGGTGGTGCCCGTCGGCGATGATCAGCTTCTTGTCGGCCATGGCCGAGGTGAGCAGGCGCACTACTGCCGGATCGTTCACCCGCCAGATGCGGTGCAGAACCCCGTACTCGTCCGTGACTTCGCCATCGGCAGGGCCGCTGCCGTCGAACAACAGCTTGTCCACGCTCCCGGCCGGGTCGGAGTAGAGCATGAAGATCTGCCCGAAGTGCGCGCGCGTGGCTTTGAGCAGGTTCAGGCGGTCGCCCTTGGGCTTGGAAAGCGTCTGCTCATGCCGGAAAACTACCTGCTCGCTATACTCGTGCAGCTTGCCCAGCGCGATGAAGCCGCGCCGCTCTTTCACCACATCTGCTGTTCCCGGCACCGTAAACCGCTGCGAATACGCAAACACGCAGGGCTCTTTCTCCTGAATCAAAACATCTTGTTCTCGCCATGCCCGAAAATCGCGGGCGGCGCGGGAATAGACGCTTTCCCCTTTTTCGGCGTCAAAGAGTTCAGGAAGTCCGAGAATGATGCGGACGAGGTTGAATGGGCTGCGTTGGTAGTAGGCCTGCTGCATCGCAGGAGAAATCTTGTCATAGGGCTGGGTGACGACGTCAGCCAGCCGAACCTTCGCAGGATTGTAGCGCCAGGCGCGAAAGGGATAAATACGAGCCATGCAGGCAGCCTTGCTCCAATGTGGCTTCGATTTTTGGGACCCTGGCTTCTTCTGAGTGGTCCGAACCTGGGTCAATGTAAGTCTTTCTTCCAGCTTCAGTGACCGAACCGGTATTGGGCAAACTGGCCGCGCCGGAAGACGAGCGAAGCGGACTCCGGATACAGCAAAGAAAGCCGCTTAGGCTCGATTGTATCCCAGCGCCTTTGTGCAACCGGAGAGCGGGACACCTGCATTGCGGATTTGGAAGCGATGAGGCCCAGGGCGGCCTGATCGTGGTACTATCGCCTTCAACCTGATGGGGCTGCATCATGACGACTCTTCCCCCCAAGCACGTAGTTAGAATGGGAGGTGGCCAGCCGCGCTTCCTCCAATTATTGTTGTTGGGAATTCTGGCCGTGGTTGGCGCCGTCCAGGTCGGCGCGCAGACCGATCCTCTCAACCAGGTGCATGTCCAGCCGCGCAGCGGATCGACAGCTCCCCAGCCCAGCGAGCCGGCGGGTGCTGAGGCCCCTCCCGTCACCGGCAAGGCTGCGCTCAACGTGCGCCCCGGCTCCTTCATTCGCCTCAATACCGATCTGGTGCTGGTCCCCGTCACCGTCACCGACCCCATGAACCGGCTGGTAACCGGTCTGGAACAGGAAGACTTTCAGGTCTTTGAGAACAACGACCGCCAGAAGATCAGCAGCTTTGCCACCGAGGACGCCCCCGTCTCCATCGGCATTATCTTCGACCTTTCCGGCTCCATGACGTCCAAACTGGTGCGCGCCAAGGAGTCCATTCTGCAATTCATCAAGACGGCCAATCCCGAGGACGAGTTCTTCGTGATCGGCTTCAATGACCGCCCCGAACTGATCGAGGACTTCACCAGTTCGGTCGAAGACATCCAGGCGCGGCTGGCCACGGTGCACAGCGGCCATCGCACCGCCCTGCTCGATGCCATCTACTACGGAATCGCCAAGATGCGTCAGGCCCGGCACCAGCGCAAAGCCCTGCTTGTGGTCTCCGACGGCGGCGACAACCGCTCCCGCTTCACCGAGGGCGAAGTGCGCGCCAAAGTACGCGAGTCCGATGTGCAAATTTATGCGATGGGAATCTTTGACCCTTACGCCCCCACCCCCGAAGAACGCATGGGACCGGAATTGCTGAACAGCCTTTGTGAGGACAGCGGCGGACGCATGTACCAGGTGGAGGATATTGACGAGTTGAGCGACATCGCCGAGAAGATCTCCACCGACCTCCGCAATCAGTACGTGATCGGCTACCGGCCGAGGGATCTGGCCCGCGACGGCAAGTGGCGTAAATTGAGGGTTAAGGTCACTCCACCACCGGGGCTGCCCCCACTTACCGTTTATGCACGTACGGGCTACTATGCGCCTTTGCAGTAATACGATTCTGGCGGCGCTCCTTGGCGGAGCGGCGCTTCTGGCACCGGCACAACCGCGGCCAGCCTCCACAGCCAATGCTCAAACCACTCCCGGCCAGGCTCCGCCGCTGACCGTGGATACCGACCCGGTGCGCTCTCCGGATGCCGGCCTTACCCCAAGTCTCGGGCCGCTCAGGAAGCAGGGCAGAGAAGGCTACATCCTGCGCACCGACGTGGAGGAGGTCGTCCTCAATGCCACCGTCTTGAGCGATAACCACCTGGTGCAGAATCTCACCAAAAACGACTTCGAGATCTACGAGGACGGCGTCAAGCAGAACATCCTCAGCTTCCAGCACACCGATCTACCCGTCTCCATGGGCTTGGTGATCGACAACTCCGGCTCGATGTACAAGAAGCGCCCGGCGGTCAACAAGGCCGCCCTGGATCTGGTCGAAGCCTCCAACCGTGAGGATCAGGCCTTTGTGGTGAACTTTTCCGACGAGGCCTTCATCGACCAGGACTTCACCTCCGATCTCAACAAGCTGCGCGATGGGCTCTCGCACATTGACTCGCGCGGCGGCACGGCCCTCTATGACGCCATCGTGGCTTCGGCCGACAAGCTGGCCGCAGACGCCCAGCGCCCCAAGCAGGTGTTGGTGGTCATCACCGATGGCGAGGACAATGCCTCGACGCTCAACCTCGAACAGACCATCCGCCGCGTGCAGCAACTCTCCGGTCCCGTGATCTACTCCATCGGTCTGCTCTATGGCAACGAGATGGATCGCGGCGAGGTGCGCCGCGCCCGCCGCGCGCTGGAGTTGCTCTCCTCCGAGACCGGCGGCATGGCCTTCTTCCCCAAGAACCTGAACCAGGTGGATGAGATTGCCGGCGAAGTGGCGCGCGATATTCGAACCCAGTACACGCTGGGCTATCGCTCCACCAAGCCCACCAGCATCCCCGGATTCCGCCGGGTGCAGGTGATCGCCCGCGCCAAGGGAATGGGCAAGCTCGAAGTGCGCACCCGCACCGGCTACTACCCCAACGTGCGGCCCAAGCAGACCGCCGAATCTACGCAGCCCTGAGCGACCACCCCAACCCTATCCCAGACGCTGCGAATTCTTTCCTGTCCCAGAAAAATGCCCCGCTCTCGCGACAACCGCGCGAGAGTGGGGCTTCGGCCTTACTCGGCCGCCTCCAGCCCCGGCTGCTGGCTGAGCCAGCTCTTCAGCTTCGGCTCCTGGGCCGCGCGCAGCGCGATACAGCCGTTGATGCTCTCCACCGCCTGTTTCAGCGGAGTCTCGGAGGCTTCCACCTTGTGTGTCGCGAAGAAGCTTTGCACGTCGTTGCGCGCCTCCGCCGAGCAGAAGGCGCCCGTGGAGCCGACTAGGATCTGCCCCATGCTGGTGGTCAACTCCCCTTGTACCTGCTGCCAGTTGTCCTTGATAAAGCTCCAGGCAAGCTGCCGGGTTTCGGGGATCTGCAGCGAGATCGCGAACTGGATGGCGGCATCCTGGTTGCGTACCTTGCCCGAAACGTCATACGCGAGGGCGCGCTTTTCCAGCTCCGGGTTGGCGAACATGGCGAGATAGCGCAGCGCGTTCTCCTGTAGCTCCGGATTCTTCGCGGTCTCGTACACATTCTGGAGCTTGTTGAACAGCTCCTCGTCTCCGTTCTGTGCGGCCACCGCGAGCGCCGTCTGCGCCAGCGACGGGTTCACGCTGGCCGGGTCGGCCAGATACTCGTCCGAGAGCTGCTTGGCCTGCTCCAGCACTGCCGGATCATTGCCGTAGTAGCCGAGGATGCGGAACAGAGTGGCGCGCAGCTCGCGCTTGTCCGCGGAGTCGCTCGCCGACGGCGCGCCGAGCTTCTTGTACTCGGGACCGAAGGTGTCGTGCACCCACTTCTGAAGTTGCTGCCGTTGCTGCTGCGTGGCCGCAACTTGGTAATAAACACTCGAGAAGGCCGCGCTCACCTGCGACAGAACTCCGGGATAGGGGTCCGCCTTCAGGGCCGCCGCCAGGTTTAGGAAGTCGCCCACGGACGATTGGTTTGCCCGCACCCGCGCCCACTCGTCACCGGCAAAGCTGATGCGCTCCACAGGCGTAAGGCGGGTCTCCACGGCAGCGACAATGGCCTTGTACTGCGCCGGCGCATAGGCGCTGCGGTAGTAGCCCTTGGCCTCCGCGTTGGCAAAGAAAAGCGGGCCGGCAGGCGCCTTCAGGCTGGTCGTTGAGGGGGTGAGAAGCTGGCAGTCCTGACTGCCGCCCGCCGTCTGAAAGCAAACCGGCAGGGTCCACTTCTGCTGGCTCGCCTCCGGCGTGCCGCCGTTCAGGAAGAAGCGCTGCTGCTGGACCTGCACCTGCCCGCCGCGGGGAGCGCTAAAGCTAAGCATCGGCACTCCCGGCTGCACCACCATCGACTCCATCACCTTGTCGATGGGCTTGCCACTGGCGGTGGTCTGAGCGCTCCAGAAGTCCTGTGCCGTGGCGTTGGCATACTCGTGCGCAGTCAGATAAGCGTGCACGCCCTTGCGGAACGTCTCCTTGCCCTCGTAGTTCTCCACCATGCGCAGAACCGCGCCGGCCTTGCCGTAGCTGATGGCGTCAAAGAGCTGATTGATCTCCGCCGGGGTGTTTACTTCGGGTGCGCGAATCGCGCGAGTCGTCGGCAGCGCATCCACGTTCAGCGTCTGCTGGTCGGCGGCGGCCTCCATCTGGTCCATGTGCCACTCGGGATGCATCGCGGCGATGGCTTTGGTCTCCATCCAGGTGGCGAAGCCTTCATTCAGCCAGATATTGTTCCACCAGGCCATCGTCACCAGGTCGCCGAACCACTGGTGGGCCATCTCGTGAGCCACCACAATCGCCACATTCTTCTTCGCCGCCAGCGACGCAGTCTTCGCGTCTACCAGCAGGTCGGTCTCGCGGTAGGTGATGGCGCCGAAGTTCTCCATCGCGCCGGCCTCAAAGTCCGGAATCGCGATCAAGTCGAGTTTCTTGAGCGGATAGTGAATGCCGAAGTAGTCGTCGTAATAGTGGAGCACCCACTCGGCGATGCTGAGCGGATAGGAGGTGTAGGCCACCTTGTCCGGCGTGGCGCAGACGCGAATCGCCACTCCATCCGAGCTGCCCGCGGTGCACTGGAAATCGCCCACCAGGAAGGCCACCAGGTAGGTGGACATCTTCGGCGTCTCACTGAATTCCAGTGTGTGCTTGTCCGGGCCGGGTCCCGGCGTGTCTGCCACGATTGCGCCGTTCGAGATCGCGGTGTCGCCCTGATCCACCACCAGCGAGATCGAGAAGCGCGCCTTGTAGGCCGGCTCATCGAAGCTCGGGAAGGCGCGACGCGCGTCGGTCGGCTCGAATTGCGTCACCGCATAGTTGCGGCGATCGCCGTGCGAGAGATAGAAGCCGCGCAGTTCGTTGTTCAGGATGCCGGTGTAGTGGATCTCCAGCGTGGCGCTCCCCGCCGGAATCGCGTTCGGAAAGGTAAAGGTGGCCTGCTCCTTGGCCGGGTCCAGCGACACCGAGCCCGTCTCGCGAGGACCGTTCGGATATACCACCACCGACTGGAACTTGAGCTCTGCGGCGTTCAGGGTGATGGTTTTGGACGGCTGCTTCAGATTCACATCGATCTTCTCCACCCCCGTGAAGGTGGCCGTCTTCAGGTCGGGCGTGAGGGTGAGCGTGTAATGGGTGGGCACCACATCTGTGGGCAGGCGCTGGGCGCTGGCACGACAGGAGGGAAGCAAACATACGGCGGCGAGCACAAGAGCCGCGAATACGCTACGCATGGAACGTGCGAAACAGCCAATTCTCATCAATTTTCCCCAAATAATACAAGAAGGATTGTGGAGCGAGGAACGGTAAGGCGGCGCGGCGGGCAGTCGAGCAGAAGATCGAAATCACAGCCCTGCCATTTCTTCAGGCCGGCCCAGTTCGACTGAACCATTGTAAGCCGAAGGCCCCCTCATGGTGCCCGCTCTGCCTCCCACCCATTTCCCCATCAAGCGGCAAAATAGGTGGGAACAGGAGAGCAGTGGCACGGAGCTTTTCCAGCCCGAAGAGCTACTGCTTGGCTTCTGACGTGTGATCTGACAGCAGGGAATCGAGAAACAGCAGGCACGCCCCAACCACCACGCATGAGTCGGCGATATTGAAGTCCGGCCAGTGGTAGCGGAAGATGTGGACCTCGATGAAATCCACCACCGAACCGTAGGCGATGCGGTCGTGCACATTGCCCAGCGCGCCCCCGCAGATCAGGGCCAGAGCCACGGTCGTCATGCTGATGCGGTCGCCCAGCCGAATCAGCAGTACCAGCATCACCAGCGCCGCCAGCGACGCGAACGCGATCAGTCCCCAGCGCACCATGTCAGGCGAACTGGAGTAGGCGAACAGCGAGAAGGCCGCGCCCGTATTCGTCCAGTGCGAGATGCGCAGCACGTGGTCGATCACCGGGATCGCGCCGCCCATCGGTACGTGCGTGGAAACCCAGACCTTCGTCAGCCGGTCGGCCACAATCACCAGCACCGAGATGAGCAGCAGCCAGGGCAGCCGGGTGGGCCGAGGCCAATTGTTCAGCACCTTCATCATGCGCGCCCCCCGGGACACAGCGCGGCTTCCATCACTTCAGAATTCGCGTCCCTGTTTTGAAAGGGCACGGCATTCCAGATTCCTGAAGAATGTTCCGCGACACGGCAAGCGTCCCGGCGGGACGCAGAAAAATAGCCCAGGATGAAGTCCGCCGCGGCAGCGGCAGACGGAATCCTGGGAGAAACCCACAACTCAATCTCAGCCCCGTAGGGGCGACCCAAACTCACCACCGAATTTTATCCCCCCCGCAACCGCCTCCACGTCGCATTCATCCCTCAGCGGCTAAACAGCTTGCTGAAAAACTCTGGTCGAGCCGGCGCTTTGAAAGGGCACGAGTTTACTCGTGCCAATCAGTTCAGCAATACACTACGGCTTTAGCCGCTGCGGGACAGTTTTGCTCCGCGCACGATCCAAAAGGCTGGAATGCCGTGACCCTTTCAAATCCGCCCTACGCCGCTGCCTCCGGTGGGGCGACGCCCATCTCTTCGAGCGCCGAACGGCAGCGCCCGCAGACGTTCTCCCAGATGCCGTAGTTCGCCGTGTCCGGCATGTAGTTCCAGCAGCGCGCGCACTTCGTGCCGCTGGCTGCTTTCACAATTGCTTCAAGGTGCGCGACGTTTGTTATGACCTTTGTGGCAGCGGACGGGGCCAACCCTTCCGGCGCATTCGCGTTGTGCAGGCCAACCTTGGAGACATTGAACAACTCCTTCAGACTCACAAGGTTTCGTTTCAGAATTTCGAGAGTCGCTCCAGTTGCATAGAGCTCGACATCGGCCTCAAGCGCCTTGCCGATGGCCTTCTTTTGCCGGAGTTCTTCCAGGGTACGGAGCACATCTTCGCGAACCGCAAACAAAATTACCTTCCACTCCTCGATCAGCTTCGCCGGATCCTCCGAGAAAATCTCCTCCGGCTTCGGGAACAGCGCCAGGTGCACGCTCTTCGGCCTTCCTGCAACCGCTGGCAGATACTCCCACACCTCATCCATCGTGAAGCTCAGAATCGGCGCCAGCAGCCGCACCAGCGCCTCTGTAATCTGCCACAGAACCGTCTGAGCAGAACGGCGCGAAGCGCTCGCCGGCGCGAAGGTGTACATGCGGTCCTTCAGCACGTCCAGATAGAACGCGCTCAGGTCCACGATGGCAAACTCGTTCACCGCCTGGTATACGCGATGGAACTCGAAATCCTCGTACCAGCGCAGGATCTTCTCGGTCAGATCGCGCGTCTTGGCCAGCATGTAGCGGTCCAGCGGCAAAAGGTCCGCCTCGGCCACTCGGTCGCTGTCCGGGTTGAATCCGGCCAGATTCCCCAGCAGGAAGCGGAAGGTGTTGCGCAGCTTGCGGTAGAGCTCGGCGCAGCGAGCCATCAGGTTCTCGCTGGCCGCCATGTCTTCGCGGAAGTCTACCGACGCCACCCACAGCCGCACGATCTCGCCGCCCATGCGGTTCGCGATATCGACCGGATCCACTCCATTGCCCAGCGACTTCGACATGGCGCGGCCCAGCTCATCCAGCGTCCAGCCCGCCGTCGCCACATGCGAGTAGGGCGCGCGTCCGCGCAGCGCCACCGAGGTCAGCAGCGAAGAATGGAACCAGCCGCGGTGCTGGTCGCCGCCCTCCAGGTACAGGCACTCAACCTGCTTCGGATCATCGCGGAAGGCCTGATAGATCGGCGCCAGATCGGGATCGGATTCGCACACCGCGTACCAGCTCACGCCGGAGTCGAACCACACGTCCAGAATGTCGGTCTCTTTGCGGAAGCTCGTCCCGCCGCAGTGCGCGCATTGCGCGCCGCCGGGCAGCAGGGAATCGATAGGCGTGGTGTGCCAGGCCTCCGCACCCTCGCGGTCGAACAGGTCGATGATTTTGCGGTTTAGCGCCGTGTCCACGATCGGCTGATTGCAGCCCTCGCACATGAAAACCGCGATGGGCACGCCCCAGATGCGCTGCCGGCTGATGCACCAGTCCGGCCGGGTGGCGATCATGTTGGTGATCCGCTCTTTGCCCCAGGCCGGATCCCAAACCACCTTGTCGATCTCCTCGATCGAAAGCTGCCGGAACGTGGTCTCTGACCCGTCGGCCCGCTTCATCGGCGTCTCCAGCGAGATGAACCACTGCTCCGTAGCCCGGAAGATCACCGGCTTGTGGCAGCGCCAGCAGTGCGGGTAGGAGTGCTCCAGCGGCCCTCCTCCGAGCAGCGAGCCGTTCTCTTCCAGCATGGCCACGATGATCGGGTTGGCTTCCCACACCTTCTTGCCCTCGAACGGGGGCGGTGAGGCCAGGCGCCAAGCCTCCGGATCAAAGTGGATCCGGCCGCTCGCATCCACGCGGCAGGTCGGATCGAGCCCGTAGCGCTGGCCGGTGTAGAAGTCGTCAGCGCCGTGCGCGGGGGCGGTGTGCACTGCGCCGGTGCCGGTCTCCGCGGTCACGTAATTGGCCAGCACGCCCAGGATGCTGCGCTCCAGGAACGGGTGTTGGAAGGCAGCCCGATCTAGAACCGCGCCCTTGAAGCGCGCGATCTCCGTCGCGTTCGCAAGCTCCTTGCACGCCGCCTTCACCGCCTCCGCCAGCGCCGCGGCAACGATATACACCGGGGAAGTAGCGCCGGTTTCCAAACCGGCTGTACTGGCGGCATCCTTGCCGCCAGTTGTCTCCAGCGCCACGTACTCGAAGTCCGGATGGAAGGCCACCGCCAGCGAGGCGGGCAGCGTCCACGGCGTCGTCGTCCAGATGATCGTGGACACCGCGCGGCCGGCTAGCCGGCCGTCAATGGCCGCCGGGTCGGAGCTGAGCTTATAGCGCACGTACACCGAGGGGCTGGTGTGCTGGGCGTACTCCACCTCCGCCTCGGCCAGCGCCGTGCGGTCGTGGATGCACCAGTAAACCGGCTTCAGGCCGCGGTAGACGAAGCCCTTCTCTAAAAATCCGTAGAAAGCCTCCAGCGTGCGCGCCTCATAGGCCCGCGACATCGTCTTGTACGGAGCGCTCCAGCGGCCGAAGGTGGCGATGCGCTCGAACTGCGTCGTCTGCAAGTCAATATATTTTTGCGCGTAGGCGCGGCATGCATCCAAAACTGCAGGAGCGGGCATCTCCAGCTTTTTGTGGCCGAGCTGCTCGTCGACCTTGATCTCGATCGGCAGCCCGTGGCAATCGTAGCCCGGGACGTACGGCGCATCGAAGCCGGCCATGGTCTTGGATTTGACCACAAAGTCTTTTAGCCCTTTGTTCAGGGCATGTCCTAAGTGGATGGGGCCGTTGGCGTAAGGGGGTCCGTCATGGAGCAGGAAGGCAGGGCGGCCGTGGCAGACCTTTCGGATCTCTTCGTACAACCGCATTTCGGTCCAACGGGCCAGCCGATGTGGTTCATTCTGCGGCAGGTTGGCCTTCATCGGGAAGGCGGTCTGGGGCAGGGTAAGGGTCGCCTTAAGCTCCGGCGCTGCGGACATCTTTACTCCCTTGGGTGGCAAGAAATCGTTCATCTTCCAGTCTAAACGGTGGACCGGAATTTTTTGGTAACAACGACCTGGGAGCATCGTCTATTGTTTATGGGAGCCCTCAAGAGACCAGACTATGAGTCTTGGAAGGAGAATCCCTCACCGGGAGTGAGTCAGATCACTGAGACAAGCCCGGAGGGAGTCGAGCATAATAAAGCGACAAGCCTGAATTCGGGCGCTCCCGCGGCTTCTGGTACGTCTGCCGGGGGAGGCTCTTCGCAGATCGGGCGACCGAAGGAAACCGAGCCAGCAGCAACTATGTCCAACGAGATCCTGACACAGACAGATTCAGAATCCCAGGGGGTCGCCACCCTCACCGGGCACGAGCTCGATGCTTTTCTCGGGAAGGCATTTGAAGAGAAGCCCATCTGGAAAGGCCTCTGGGAGAGTATCCAGGACGTCTTCTTCCCCCGCAAGCTCCCTCCCCTCGAGCTGACCTCCAAGCCCATTCCGGTTGAGGATAAGATGGCCGTCAAGGCCAATCCCTGGGCAGTCGGCATCTCCACGACCCTGAACCTCGCTGTGCTGCTGGTAGTGCTGTTCTTCGTGGGCCGGAAGGTGATCGAGACCGTCAAGCCGTCGCTGATGGCCACCAACATCGACGTGGGCATGTACCACGCTCCGGTCATGAAAGACCTGGCGGGCGGCGGTGGCGGTGGCGGCGACCACAGCATCATCCAGGCCAGCAAAGGCAAGCTGCCCAAGATCGAAAAGACTCCGATCGTCCCCCCGGAGGTGAAGACCTTCGACAAGCCCAAGATCGCCGTGCCGTCCGCCATTGACGTGCAGAAGAACATCCAGCTTCCCGATAACCCGACCATGCCCAACATCGGCATGAAGAGCGGCGTTAATGTCGTCCTGTCCAACGGAACCGGCGGTGGTGGCGGCATGGGCTCGGGCAGCAATGGCGGCCTCGGCTCGGGCAACGGCGCCGGCTATGGCCCCGGCTCGGGCGGCAACACCGGCGGCGGTTACTACCATGTGGGTGGCGGCATCTCGGCTCCGGTCCCGCTCAATACCGTCGAAGCGGAGTTCTCCGACGAAGCCCGCCGCGCCAAGTACCAGGGCGTCGTCCTCATCCAGATGATCGTCGACGCGCACGGCAATCCCCAGAATCCGCGGGTGATTCGGCCGCTGGGCATGGGCCTCGACGAAAAAGCCCTCGAAGCCGTCCGGAAGTACCGCTTTAGGCCGGCCATGAAGGACGGCAAGACCCCCGTACCGGTGATGATCACCGTCGAGGTGAACTTCCGGTTGTACTAACAAATCAGGTTCGAAGTCTGCGGGCGAGGCGCATGGGCGCTTCGCCCGTTTTATTTTGTCCGAATCGTTAGATTTTCCTTATGAATCGGCGCCAACCTGCCGATGAAGAAAACAGCGCGTGCCGGAGGTGCGTGTGGATTGGGCATGATCTCGCTCAAACGCTATCTCGACGGAGAAGCACCGGCAGTTGCTGAGCCGGCGTTGCAGGATGAGCGCCTGCTCGAACCTCTGGTGCGGGCTTATGGGGCGGCGCTGGAGGGCATGGGCGATTCCAGCATGGACGCCTGCCCCGGCGTCGGTGACGGCCTCAAGCAACGCATGGCGGCGTTATGCGCCGGTCTATCTCCCACCATGGATGTGGCGGCGCTGCACGCGACCGATCGCAATGTGCAGCAAGAACTCCAGGACTGGGGGCGCATCGCATCCCGTCATCTTCATACCGCGACGGCCGAGGTGAAACACCTGCTGCTGGTCATGTCCCGCGCCGGCGAAGCCGTGGCCACCCGCGACCAGCGCTGTGCCGGCCAGATGAACGAAGTGACAGCCCGGCTCCAGAGAATTGCCACACTCGAGGATCTCAGCCAGATCCGGGCATCCATCGAGACCAGCGCAGCCGATCTGAAAAGCTCGATCGAGAGGATGACTGCCGAGGGACAGGCCGCAGTCGACCACCTCCAGAAGCAGGTCGCGGTCTACCGGGACAAGCTGGAGCAGGCCGAGGAACTGGCCTCCCGGGACCCGCTCACCGGCTTGCGCAACCGCCTCTGCCTGGAGTCGCTGATCGAGAGCCGCATCGCATCCCGCCAGGCCTTTTGCGTCGCCATGATCGACCTCGACGGTTTCAAAAAGGTGAATGACACCTACGGCCACCTGGCCGGAGACGAGCTGCTCCGGCAGTTTGCGGCGGAGTTGCGCTCGGTGTGCCGCTCGACCGACCTGATTGGCCGCTGGGGCGGCGACGAGTTTCTGCTCGCCCTGGACTGCGACCGCAAGGAAGCCGAATCCCGGATCAAACGCCTGCACAACTGGGCCTGCGGTGAATACGTGGTCCGCGGAAAACAGGGAATGCAGAGGCTGCGATTGGACGCATCCATCGGGCTGGTTCAGCATCAGCCCCCGGAGGCGCTGCCCGCCTTGCTGGCGCGCGCCGACGCCGCCATGTACGAGCGCAAAGAAGCGGCGCGGAGAAGCCGGGCCGGATGAACCGGGCGGGAACCGCAGCCAGCCCAGGCGCGTATCCTTAGCACGACGGGAGCTTCCCGCGCGGAGGATCTGCCATGGCCGTCTACTGTACACGCTGTGGAAACGCGTTGCCGCTCAGCGCCCGCTTCTGCTCCAACTGCGGGGCGGCTGTGCCCGTGGCCCACATCGCCGGCAAGCCGCTGATGCGCCCACGCGAAGGCCGCCAGATCGGCGGCGTCTGCCTCGCCCTGTCCCGCGCCTACGGATGGGATATCGCGGCGGTGCGCATTCTGGCCGTCGTCGCTCTGTTGCTCTCCAGCGGCCTCGTAGGTGTGGCCTACCTCGCCGCCTGGATCGGCATCCCCGAGGAACCGCCGCCGGCGCCCGGGGTGTATCCTCCCGGAGTATGAGGCACTCCTACCTTTCCGATAGCGATCGACTGAATTACAGCGACAGTGTGGGCCCGGGCTTGCCGGTGATCTTTCTGCATCCCACCCCTCTCAATGGCGATTACTGGCAGCCGATGATCGCTGGGCTCGAGGGCGTGCGCGCCCTTGTTCCTGACCTGCGCGGCCACGGCCGCTCCGAACTCGGCCAGAAACTGCCCGCAGGCGCATTCACCCGTGTCCCCGACGCGCCGGTCCTCAGCATGTCGCAACTCGCCTCGGACATCCTGGCCCTGCTCGATCAACTTCAGATCCGCCAGGCAGTGTTTGCCGGCTGTTCCATCGGCGGCTACGCGCTCTTGGAACTGTGGCGGCGCGCTCCGCAACGGATGCGCGGCCTGGCATTTGTCTGCTCCAAACCTCAGCCGGATGCGGAGACCAACCTGCAGCGCCGCGCCGCCACCATCGCACAGGCTCGCGCCGAGGGCGTCGGCAAGCTCTTCGACGGAATTGCGCAGTCCTTGACCGGAACCACCGCGCAGCAGCGCCGGCCGCAGATCGTGGCCGAGGTGCGCGCACAAATGACGCTGAGCGTGGAAGCCATGGTCGCCGTCCAGGCCGGCTTGGCGGCGCGGCCGGATTCGCTCCCCACCGTCTCCTCTATCACCGCGCCCGTGCTGGCCATCGCCGGCGGGGAGGACGCAGCCGTGACTCCCGCCGAGATGGAAGCCTTCTGCGCCGCGCCGGGCGGTTGCACCAGCATCGTCGTTGAGGATGCCGGCCATCTCGCCGCCTTCGAGCAGCCTGAGAAGATCGCCTCTCTCATCGGCGACTGGCTCCAGCAGTTCCGCTGAGCGGCTGACAACCCTGTTCGACAGGTGTTTTAATTCCTCGCGGAGGGTTTTCTTTGAAGACTACCGACTTTGAAAACAGCCGGCGCGCCTTTTTGCGTTCGGCTCCGGCCGCAGCCGCCGCAGTTACGGTTGCCGATTTGCTTCTCCCCGCGCTGGCCATGGCGCAATCCTCGGCTCCGCTCAACCAGCAGAATTTTCTGGTGGTCAGCGCGGCGGAGCTGGACGCCGACATCAAGACCCTGGCCGCCCTGTCCGGTCCTGCTCACTCCAGGCGCCTGTTCAATGACAAGAACTTCTTGATCGATCTCTGGGTTGAGAAGAAGAACGCCGGCAAGGAATTCGAGTGGCACGAGCACCGCGACCACATCATCCAGATCCTCGACGGCTCGACGGAGTACGAGGTGGGCGGCAAACCCCAGGGCGCGCACTCCACCGGCCCCGGCGAGTGGCTGGCGCCGCACGCCGAGGGCGCAACAAAGTACACCCTCAAGAAGGGGGACTGGCTGATCATCCGCCGCGGCACCCTGCACAAGCGCACCACCCGCGAGCATGTAACCTTCACGCTCACCGCTCCGCAAACAGCGTAGATTCCAGTCCGCTCCGTGTTCGCGTGCCCAGGTCTCGCTCATGAGACCTGGGCACGCGCAAGCCGCAGCACTTCGTCTCTGATCCCCGACCCTGCCCCTGCCCCCCGACCCTTCCCTGTAGACTCGCTTCATGACGATGCGAATCGGAGTCCACCTGGGCACTTCAGGCGGTGTCTCCAACACCATTCCCCGCGCGCAGGAAATCGGCGCCAACACGCTGCAGATCTTTTCCTCGAGCCCGCGCATGTGGCGTGCCCCCAAGGTCGACCCCGAGCAGGCGAAGCGGCTCCAGGAACTGCGCGCTCAGCTCGATGTCGGCCCCCTGGTGATCCACACCAGTTACCTGGTGAACGTGTGCAGCCAGTCCGAAGAAGTTAGGCAGAAGAGCATCACCGCCTTCCGCGGCGAAATCGAGCGAGCCCTGGCCCTGGGCGCCGAATACCTGGTCCTGCACCCGGGATCCTGGAAAGGCCTGTCGCGCGACGAAGGTCTGAAGCTGGCCGCCGAATCCATTGAGAAGGCCATCGACGGCCTACCGTGGCAGGGAACCGCCTTCCACATCGCCATCGAAAACACCGCCGGTTCGGAATGCTCCTTGGGTGGCAACTTCGAGCAGGTTGCGGAACTGGTGGAGCGCCTCAAGCGCCATGCCCCCGTCGCCGTCTGCCTCGACACCTGCCATACCCATGTCTCCGGCTACGACATCGTGACGCCCGAAGGCTACGCCGAAACCATGAACCAGGTGGCCGCAACCCTCACCTTCGATGCCGTGCGCGTCTGGCACTGCAACGACGCCAAGGCCGCCCGCGGCTCCAAACTCGACCGGCATGAGCACATCGGCGAGGGCACCATCGGCCTCGAGCCCTTCCGCTGGCTGCTCAACGATCCCCGCTTTGCCCACTGCGCCTTCATCGCCGAAACCCCGGTCGACGAACCCGGCGACGAGGAGCGCAACGTCCGCGTGCTGAAGAGCTTGGTGAAGTAGAGATATTGCATACTATGTCTTAGAGCCGACAAGCACGAATACAGGTGAGGGATGCTTCAGACGGAGAGAAAACCCGTTTCAGTTGGGGAAATGCTGGTCGAGGAGTTCTTGATCCCGCTGGCGCTGACCCAGGGCGCGCTCGCGGAGGCGATGGGCGTTCCGCGCAAGCTGGTCAATGAGCTCTGTAACAATCGCAGGGCGATTACCGCGGATACGGCCCTGGTGCTGGCTCGGGTCTTTGGCAATAGCCCGGAGTTCTGGCTGAACACGCAACGCCGGATGGACCTGTGGGAAGCTCTGCACACGCCCGCCCGCCGAGAGCGCATTGACCGAGCCAAGCCAATGAGGCGCGTAGCGTAACCCCTCCGCTGGCTGTCCATCGATCCGCGCTTCTTCCACTGCGCTTTCGTTGCCGATATCACGGTCGGCGAGCCCGGCGACGAGGAGCGCAATGTCCGCGTGCTGAAGAGCCAAGTGGCTAGCTCGGCTGTTCAGTTTTTATTCAACCCCCATTCCCGGCTGCCGAGCTTCTCTTTCCAGAGTGATTCGAGGATGTCAAGTTCGCCTGGCGAAGGCGTGGCGAGAGCTTCGAGGATCGTCACAAAATAGCCAGGTGTTTGGTGCTGCTTCATGCCTTCGTTGCCGCCGTCACCGGTAAGGGAGTAGCAGAGAAACCTCCCCCAAAATCCATCATCGCCGTCGGCTTTTCCGACGTACTGCTGCCCGCAATGCTTGCAGGTGAGCAGATAAATGCCTTTACATTGGCGCAGGTTATCTTGCCAAGTGGGCCAAATAGATCCAATGTCGGAAAGATCCCACCTGAATTTTCGGTAGCCCGGAAATGGTTCGTCGCGGTTCTGCTCCGTGCGGATTTCGATTACCGGCTTCCCCTCTACCTCGTCGGCTCTTTGAATCCAGCTGAGGTATGCCTTGCCCCATTCAATAACCACTCTTCCCGTGAGGTTGTCCAGCCGATTATCAGGTGCGAGGTCGTAAAAAATATGCTCATCATTACTAACCGGAGTTCCCCGAACGGGACATACCTGCAGGTCGGAAGGAAGGGGACCAAATCCATTTTTTCTGTAGAGTCCGGCGAAGAGGGTCTCCTTGCGCGGCGTTACGACGAACGACGCCAACAAGGCTCGTTTGGCGAAGCAATTCCTCTTCTGGAGCATCTGATAACGTTCAAATTGCTCCCTTCGAGTTGCCCAAAGATCGTATGGAGTGGAATTCCGAGCACGAAGCTGAGCTTGGGAAACACGCGTATCTTGATGGCGAACCAAGTAAACATTCTTGGGATCGATTCCAGCATCGCTGAGGAGCAGATTGAATGTGAGCATGGCGATGCGCGGGAGTATATATCGGGCCTCAAACTCCCGGCAATTTTAATCTTTGTATACTTCCCGACGATGGCCGATCTTGATGACCAGCACCACCAGGCGGGAATCCTCGATCCGGCAGATCAGGCGGTAGTCGCCGACGCGATAGCGCCACAGCCCCGCCAGATTCATGCGCAGCGGCTTGCCGAACTTTCTGGGATCGTCGCTTCCCGCAATGTGCTCACGAAGATAGCTGAGAATGTTCTGCTGAACTGTTGCGTCGAGCTTGCGTAGCTCACGACGGGCGCGATCATCGAACTCAACCGTCCACTGCGGTCGCGCAGGCTGGGGAGAGGACTTCTTCATCCTTGTTCGCGCTGGTCAAGTCCATCCTCCAGCTCCTCCAGCGTCCAGCGGCGGGCAGGATTCTCCAGACGGTAGAGCGCCGTGTAGGTGTCCTCGATCTCGTCAAGATGAGCGGTGAGCGCCTGCCGAACGTAAAAGCTCTTCGGCCGGCCAGTGAGCTTGGCCAGCTTCTCCAGCCGGTTTTCGAGGGATTCGGGAATGCGGACCGCCAGCATGTTACGCCTCGTATACGCTGTCATACACAGTATACGACGGACCGCACCTTCGTGAATAGCCGGGTGGACATGCCCTCCCGCATGCAAGGCAATGCATCGCTTCCCGTTTACACTGAAACAGATGGCAGACGAGAAAGAACTACGCTACGATCCCGCGGCAATTGAGCCCAAATGGCAGCAGCGCTGGGCCGCAGACCCCGCCCTATACGCGGCCGAACCCGCCGCCAGCGGCAAAGAGAAGTACTACGTGCTGGAGATGCTGCCCTATCCCAGCGGCCAGCTCCACATGGGCCACGTGCGCAACTACTCCATCGGCGACGCTCTCGCCCGCCACATGTGGATGCGCGGCTACAACGTCCTCCACCCCATGGGCTGGGACGCCTTCGGCCTGCCCGCCGAGAATGCCGCCCTCAAGAACAACACCCCGCCCCGCGAGTGGACCCTGGCCAACAGCGCCGCCATGCAGAAGCAGATGCAGCGGCTGGGCCTGGGCTACGACTGGGCCACCGAAGTCACCACCTGCCTGCCCGACTACTACCGCTGGAACCAGTGGTTCTTCCTGCGCATGGCGGAAAAGGGCCTCGTCTACCGCAAGCAGAGCAAGGTCAACTGGTGCCCCGACTGCGCCACCGTCCTTGCCAACGAGCAGGTGGTCAACGGCTGCTGCTGGCGGCATGAAGACACCCTGGTCGCGCAGCAGGACCTGGAGCAGTGGTTCCTGCGCATTACCGCCTACGCTGAGGAACTGCTCAAGGGCCTCGATAACCTCGAGGGCTGGCCGGAGAAGGTGCGCACCATGCAGCGCAACTGGATCGGCCGCAGCGAGGGCACCGAGATCGATTTCGCGGTCGAGAACCGGCCCGAGAAGATTCGCGTCTTCACCACCCGCGTCGACACCATCTTCGGCGCCACCAGCCTGCAACTGGCTCCCGAGCATCCGTTCGTCGTTGCCCTGGCGCAGGCGGACCAGGGCCTGGCGCGGCAGGTGCAGGGCCTCATTGAGGAACAGAAAAAGGCCCGCGAATCCGATGACTTCGGCGCCATCGAGAAGCACGGCATTCCCACCGGCCACATCGCCATCAACCCTTACAACGGCGACCTGCTGCCCATCTGGGTCGCCAACTACGTCCTGCTCGACTACGGCACCGGCGCCATCATGAGCGTCCCCGGACACGACGAGCGCGACTTCGAGTTTGCAAAGAAATATGCGCTGCCGGTGAAGCGCGTCATCGCCCCCGCAGACCCGAGGGCCGAGGAACCGGAGCTTCCTTTCACCTCCGACGATGGCGTGCTGGTCAACTCCGGCGATTACGACGGCCTCGCCGTGGCAGCCGCGCAGCGGCGCTTGCAGGAAGAGGCCGAGAATCATGGATATGGCCACGCAAAGGTCACTTATCGCTTGAAGGATTGGGGTATCAGCCGCCAGCGCTACTGGGGCACCCCCATCCCCATGGTCCATTGCGAAACCGATGGCCTCGTTCCCATGCCCGACGACCAGTTGCCGGTGATCCTGCCTAACAAGATCGAAATCACCCAGCAGGGCGGTTCGCCGCTCGGCCGCGTCCCCGAGTTCGTGAACACCACCTGCCCCAAATGCGGCAAACCGGCCCGGCGCGAAACCGACACGATGGATACCTTCATCGATTCGAGCTGGTACTTCTATCGCTACACCGACGCGAAGAACTCTGCCGCTCCCTTCGATCCGGCCAAAGCGCAATACTGGTTCCCCATCGATCCGTACATCGGCGGCGTCGAGCACGCCATCCTGCACCTGATCTACTCGCGCTTCTGGACCAAGGTCATGCGCGACCTGGGCCTGATCGTCAACGATGAGCCGGCCAAGCGGCTGTTTACCCAGGGCATGGTCATCAAGGACGGCGCCAAGATGTCCAAGTCCAAGGGCAACGTGGTCTCGCCCGACGACATGGTGGCCCGCTACGGTGCCGACGCCACCCGCATGTACGCGCTCTTCGCCGCGCCCCCTGACCGCGACCTGGATTGGCAGGAAGACGGCGTCGCCGGCGTCAGCCGCTTCTTGGGCCGTGTGTGGCGGCTGGTAACGAAGCACAGTCCTACCGCGCGGAATGCGGATTCGCTGCAAAGCTCGTCCAAGAGTGAAAAGGGCGGAGCCCTTCAACGCAAGCTGCATCAGACCATCGCCAAGATCACCCAGGACTTCGAGGGCCGCTGGCACTTCAACACCTGCGTGGCTGCCATCATGGAGCTGGTGAACGAGATGCAGGCCGCTGACGCGGAGCTATCGTCGGGCGAGGTTCCGGCTCCGGTGGTGCGCGAGCTGCTCACGAGCCTGGTCCTGTTGCTCGCGCCCTTCGCGCCCTTCCTGGCCGCGGAGCTGTGGGAAGAGCTGGGCGAGCAGACCGCGATCCTGCGCGCGCCCTGGCCCAAGAGCGATCCTGAACTCGCCCGGGAAGACGAGATCGAGATTCCCGTGCAGGTGAACGGAAAACTGGTGTCGGTGGTGCGCGTGCCCGCCGGTGCCCAACCCAAGGACATTGAAGCCGCGGCGCTCGCCGACGAAAAAGTGCGGGCGCGGAGTGCGGGGAAGACGGTCGCCAAGGTCATCGTCGTGCCGGGGCGCACCGTAAACCTGGTGGTAAAGTGACGGTTGGAGAAGCAATCGCGGTAAGCAAGCCGGCTGCCGGCGCCCCCGTGCGCGGCACGCAACTGCTGGTGGAACACATGGGCACCGTGATCAAGCGGCCGGTGCTGAGCCTGCTTGAGATCGGCTGGCGTTGGCTGGTCGGCATCCCCTTCTTGTGGGTGTTCTGGAACCAGTGGCAGAAGGTCCTCGCCGTCTACCCCGTCACTGCTTCAGGATTCACTCAGGTCGACACCGTGAATCCCTGGATCGGCCTCGTGCAGATGGGCGGCGTATGGAAGTACTACGCGCCCCACGCTGCCGCCATCCTCCACTGGCTCCTGCCCCTCTTCGCCTTCGTGTGGGTGGTGGTCTCAGCCGTAGGCCGCAACCTCATCCTGATGCGCATGAACCCCGGCGTTCGCTTCCGCCCGCTGGGCATGATGCTGTTGCAGGCCGTCTGGCTTGCCCTCGCCGCGCTGGCCATCTGGGGCTGGTTCGTCTCGGTGCAGTGGACCGCGGTTACGCACTTCCATCCCGGCGCAGAGCCGGAGCTGGTCGGCTTCTTCATCTGGTCCATCTTTCTTTCGCTGGGCTTCTACAGCGCTTTTGCGCTGTTGAGCTGGCCCTTCTCGGTTGCGCCCATTCTCATGCTGATGGAAAAGCGCTCCGCGCTCTCGGCTCTCGGTCAGGGGCTCCGCCTCGGGAAGGAGTTTGGCAGCAAGGCCGCCGAGATCAACATGACCCTGGGAGTCGCCAAGCTCGGCATCATCGTGCTGGCTATGGTGCTCTCCGCCGCGCCCTTGCCCTTTGCCGACGAGCTCAGCCCCGGCGCCCTGCGCCTGGTCACCTGCGCATCCTTCCTCTTCTACATGATCGCCAACGACTACTTCCAGGTCGTCCGCCTGCGCGCCTTCGTCGAGTTTCGCAAGATCTTCCGCGGCAGCATCGCTGCTAGCGGCAGCATCGCTGGTAGCTGATTTTATCGATGCGGGCATCCAGGCCAGCAACACGGCCTGCGCTTGCCCTCTTTGAGCTGCCGGCAAACTCGCTCGACATGCTCTCGTCTGGTTGCCTCTTTCTTCACCGACGTCACCCAGCAGATCCATTCATTGCGCGCCAGCGGGGTAATGTCCTCCCACCTCTCTCGCGCGGCCGGATCGGCGACCAGTGCCTGCCGCAGATCCGCCGGCACGGTATGCACGACTCCCGATGAAAGCTTCTCAGGCATGGTCTTCCTTTCGTGGTGCCCGGGTCTCCTGTTTTTTGCGAACAGCCCTGGTACTCCTGCTCGGCCGCGCCAGCGCTCGCAGGTGGCCGGGTGCCCCAGGTCCCCGGCTTTTGGGGACCTGGGAAAGCACAATTCTGCGGGCGCGCAAGCGCCGTCTGCCCCACCGCAGGTGGCCGCCTGCCCCACCGCAGGTGGCGCAGGTGGTCAGCTCTCCCAGGTCTTGTCCTTGGACCGGCACAGGGTCTCCAGGTTGCACTTATCGCATTTCGGACTCCGCGCCACGCACACCTGCCGCCCGTGGTGAATCACCTGGTGCGAGTAGCTGAGCCAGCGCTTCTGCGGAAGCACCGCCATCAGCTCCCTCTCCACCTCTTGCGCGGTGTCGCCCTTGGCCAGCTCCAGCCGCCGCGAGATGCGGAACACGTGCGTATCCACCACCACGCCCTCGGCCTTGCCGAACGACACGCCCAGCACCACGTTCGCCGTCTTGCGCGCCGCTCCCGGCACCGTGATCAGCTCGGCAAGCGTCTGCGGCACCTTGCCGCCGAATTCCTCCGTGATCTTCTTCGCCGCCCCTTGAATCGACTTGGCTTTGTTGCGAAAGAACCCGGTGGTGCGCACCAGCTCTTCCAACTCCGCGATCTTCGCCTTGGCCATCGCCGCCGGGGTAGGGAAGCGCCGAAACAGCTCCGGCGTTACCATGTTCACCCGCGCGTCGGTGCACTGGGCGGAGAGGATCGTCGCCACCAGCAGCTCCCACGGCGTGCGATGGTTGAGCGCGCACACCGCGTCCGGGTAAGCCTCATCGAGCCCCTTGAGAATGGCCTCAACCCGTTCCGGCGCCAGCGGCCCGCGGGCAGACTTCCTGGCAGGCGCTTTCTTGTCAGTTGCTGTCTTTTTTACCGGCATGGATAGGAGTGTAATCGCTCGACCGCCGAAGCGTGGTCAACGCGCCGTCACTTTGCGGGTGAGACCGTATAGGTGAGGCCGGATAGGTCGCCCGCGACTTCCAACGGGGAGGTCAGGATGCCGTATTGGATCGATGATTTGGGATTGCTGTCTCCGCCGAGTGCGGCAACGCGAACCAGATAGTTCCCAGGCACGACGAGACGAAAGCGGAAAGAGCCGTCGGGCCGGATGTCGGTCTGGCGGATCGGGGACTGGTCATCAGGGTCGAGAAGACTAACTGTACCTTTCGTGATCGTGCGTCCGTCCGGGAGTGCGTTCACTGCTCCAACGAGGGTATACAGACCGTTCGTCGGAATCTCAATGTCGATGTCGGAACGATCTTCCCCCTCCTGGAGTTCAATCGGCGACGCATCCTTGAGCCTGAACTTATCTCCATTGAACACTGCCAGCGAATCAGCGCCGCCGCTCTCCAGGACCACACCGAGCCCCTCGATCACACGCGGCTCGGGCAAAGTTGCCTTGATCGTGTAGGTGCCCGGGACCAGACCTTCGATGAAAAAGCGTCCGCGATCGTCCGCGTAATGCGGTGTGGTCATGCGTTGATCGAATAGGTATTGGTCCTCGTATCGCTTCCATTTGCCAACGCTATCTTTGCGATAGAGATCAATACTCGCCCAGTACGCATACCCACCGTCATCGAAGCGGACCGATCCTTCGATTGAACCTCCGCGCACCAGCGTCAACTCTGCAGTCGTCTCGGCGCCCGCAGCCACACGAATGCGCGGCAATAATTTCTCCAGGGCATCGAGAGACTGCGATGCGTCGCCGAGCGCTCCGGTGGTTGCGAGTCGATAGGGATCGAGATAACCAGCCGATTCCGCGTAGACGTAATACTCACCGTCAGCAACGCCCGTGATCTCGAATCGCCCGTCGATATCCGTGACGGCTGAATACGACTTTGCACGCACCTTCTTCCAGTCGGATGCTGTCAGCCTCTCAATGCCGACTGCTCTTGCGTTTGCCAGAGCCTGGATTGGTTGCAGACTCACAGTCGCAAACCGGCACGGTGTGCGCGTGTCGGAGCAATAAACGTGTCCGGTGACCGCGCCGACTCCCGCGGCAGGACTTTGTGCGCGAAGCACGGCGCCAAAGGCCACGGCCAACAATAAGACGATCAAAATACGCCGCACAATGGACCCCCGGTTCATGGAGGATCAGGATATCAGTCGAGCGTTGGCGGCGATGGTGCGTCCGTTACAACTTCCCCTGGAGCCACCCGGGCAGCCCGTCCACCGCCAGCCGCACCCCAATAAAAAACTGCCCGAACAGCGCATACACCGCGCTCACCTCATCGAAGCGCATCTCGTAGATCAGCTTCTTGAAGGTCACCGGGTCTTCGGCGAACAGATCCACGCCCCACTCCCAATCATCCATGCCGATCGAGCCGGTGATGATCTGCTTCACCTGGTCGCCGTACCGCCGCCCGATCATGCCATGCTCGTGCATCATGCGCTGCCGCTCGGCAAACGGAACCGTATACCAGTTCACCTGCTCGCCGCGCTTGCGGTCCATCCCGTAAAAGCACAGGTACTTGGCCTCGGGCACGCCAGGGAACAGCCGCGGCCTCATCGCCTCGGTGCCGCGCTTCAGCGATTCGGCAATCTCCGCGTTCCACTCCGGCGTGTGCTGCACGTAGCCCTTCGCCGCCGCGGCTTCGTAGGTCTTGCGTGTCGACTCGTACAGCCCCAGTTCCACTACCGACACGTACGAGTGAACCGGCGTAAGGAAATCGTAGAAGCGCGTCTGCGCCAGCTCCAACTCCACCTGGTTCAGCGCTTCGAGCGAGTCGCGAAAGTGAACCAGGATCAGATCGCCCTTGTGTCCCAGCTCCGAGTACATTGCCGTCTGCACCGGACCCTCCGGGCGCGGCCGCTCCAATCTCTTGAGCAGGTCCAAGAATTCCGCAACGACGCTTGCCCGCGCGTCGTCCGCGCAGGAGCGGAACGCCTTCCAGTCGAAGCGAAAAAACTGATGCAGAACGCTGGAACCTTCAAGCGTAAGCGGAACGGGCAGGAAATCGGTCAAGGTGAACCTCCGGCTTTCATCCTAGCAAAGCACCGCATTGCAAAATGCATACGTGTGCATCGTTTTTTCTGCGCTTTTGGCCGCTTCTGCGCGAAAAATCTGCCCCGCCGCGCTTTTATACTGAGGAGGCTCATGAGTGAAAAAATTCTCGCGCTGCTTGTCCAGTTCGTAACCCACGTGATTCAGACCGGCGGCTATGCAGGCATCGCAGCCTTGATGGCAATCGAATCGGCGTGCGTCCCGCTGCCCTCCGAAGTCATCATGCCCTTCGCTGGATACCTGGTGTTTCTGGGCCATTTCAATCTCTTTCTGGTTGCCACTGTTGGCGCGCTGGGCTGCAATATCGGCTCCGCGGTGGCCTATTGGATCGGCGCCAGCGGCGGACGTCCGCTGGTCGAGCGCTATGGCAGTTGGGTCCTGATGAGCCGTCACGACCTCGACCGCATGACGCGCTTCTTCAACCATTACGGCTCCATCACCGTTTTGCTGGGACGCTTGCTGCCGGTGGTGCGCACCTTCATCGCGCTTCCCGCCGGCATCGCCAAAATGCCGCAGTGGCGCTTTCACATTTACACCTTTGTAGGCTCATGGCCGTGGTGTTACGTGCTGGCCTATGTCGGCATGAAGCTGGGTGAGAAGTGGCACACCGATCCCCGCTTCGAGCAGGCCTTCCACCGCTTCCATCTAGCCGTCGAACTGGCGCTGGCGGCCGCGCTGGTGTGGTTTGTCTGGTCCCATCTCAATCGCAGGCGTGCCAACGAGGCCTGAGATCTTTTCCGGGCCCGCGCGCAGGTGGCAGGCCTGGTTGATTTGAAGCGTGCAGTCCCAAGAACGAAGAAAGGTTGGTAACAAATGGCAACTCAGCAACAGAACGGCCAGGTAGCACCGGCCAAAGGAAAACTGGGCGTGATGATCGTCGGACTTGGGGCTGTGGCCACCACCATGATCGCCGGCGTGGAAGCTGTGCGCCGCGGGCTGGCCAAGCCGATCGGCTCGCTCACCCAGATGGGCACCATTCGCCTCGGCAAGCGCACCGAGAACCAGTCCCCGCTCATCAAGGACTTTGTGCCGCTCGCCGATCTCAACGACATCGTCTTCACCGGCTGGGACATCTTCGAGGACAACGTCTACGAGTCCGCCGCCCACGCAGAAGTGTTGAAGCCGCAGATTCTGGCGCAGCTCAAGCCTTATCTCGAAACCATCAAGCCCATGCCCGCCGTCTTCGACCAGTTCTACGTCAAGCGCCTGCACGGCACCCACGTCAAGAAGGGCAAGAACAAGCGCGATCTCGCCGACCAGGTCATCGCCGACATTCGTGAGTTCCGCAAGAAGGTCGATCGCGTGGTCATGATCTGGTGCGGCTCGACCGAGATCTTCATGGAGCCCACCGCGGTCCATCAGTCCATCGAGGCCTTCGAGAAGGGCCTGGAGACCAGCGATGCAGGCATCGCTCCTTCGCAGATCTATGCGTATGCGGCTCTCAGCGAGAGCGTGCCCTTCGCCAACGGCGCCCCCAACCTCACTGTCGATATTCCCGCCCTCGTCGAGCTCTCCAAGCGCAACGCCGCGCCCATCTGCGGCAAGGACTTCAAGACCGGCCAGACCTTCATGAAAACCGTGCTCGCCCCGGCCTTCAAGGCGCGCATGCTGGGCGTCAACGGATGGTTCTCCACCAACATCCTCGGCAACCGCGACGGTGAAGTGCTCGACGATCCCCAATCCTTCAAGACCAAGGAAGAGTCCAAGCTCGGCTCGCTCGAGTACATCTTCCAGCCCGAGCTCTACCCGGATCTCTACAAGGACATCTACCACAAGATCCGCATCAACTATTACCCCCCGCGCGGCGACGAGAAAGAAGCCTGGGATAACATCGATATCTTCGGCTGGCTCGGTTACCCGATGCAGCTCAAGGTCAACTTCCTCTGCCGTGACTCCATCCTGGCTGCCCCCGTGGCGCTCGACCTGGTGCTCTTCCTCGACCTCGCCAAGCGCGCTCCGCAGCTCGCTTCGCTCGGCGTGCAGGAGTGGCTGAGCTTCTATCTCAAGTCGCCCCAGACCACCGACGGCCTCTACCCCGAGCACGATCTCTTCATCCAGTCCATGAAGCTGAAGAACACCCTGCGGCACGTCATGGGCGCGGAGTTGATTACCCACCTCGGGCTCGAATACTACGACTAAGACTGAAACAACCGCATTGTTCACGCGCCAATCACTCGCGTTTTGCAAAGACAGGAGCGCCACCGTTGCGGTGGCGCTCCTGTCTTTGCTGCAAAACGCTGCCCCCACCCTGCCTGGGGCTGCCAAAGGCCCGTAGACCCACATCAATTCGGCGCGCGATGGGCGGCTTAGAGAACGCCGAGATTGATCGGGGTTAGGAATTTGTCTCCAACCATGCCTCCGTTTCTGCGTTTCTTGCTTGCCACCTCTCCGCAACCGGAGCTGCTACAAAGTCTCGCACCGCAAGATAACCTAACGCGCCTAGGAATGGATCAAGCGGGCACATTCGATATGCCTCCGGATGCACGAAGTAATAAAGAAAGGGATAGAAAAATAGAACGCCGCCGAACAATATCGCTTGTTGCGGGTCGTGTTGCCAAGCCGCCACGAGACCCAAAATACCCAGCAGAGTAAGTAGAGTGCGCAGCGGGATGTTGGCCACGTCCATCGGCTCCTCAGCAAGATAAACGGGCAGGAAACTCCAGTATCCGGTCCAAAGGTAGACCGCCCGGCGGACACAGCGGATGGCATACCAGTGCTTGTGCTCCCCGATATAGAGTCTCGCTTCCTGCATCTTATGATCCATGAAAGCCATTTCGCCGGCGCGGTATTCGGCTAACTCCCCGGCGTCGTGGTTAGGATGAAACTGCATGCCGCTCCAGTGGATGGTACCGGGGTGATTGCCGATGTACATCTCGAGACCTAATCCGGAACGCACGGGAATAAAACGATGGAAGACAATGGCATTCCGTATCATCCACGGGGAGAGAGTGACAATCAACACGAAAGCGGCTGATGCGGCAGGTGCCAGCCATCGTGCGCTATTCGAAGCCAGTCGCCAGGTGCAGAAGCATAAAAGAAACGCAGCAACCGACAAAACCGACGGCTCCGCGAGAGCTGTCAATCCTGCGACAAGGCCAAACGTAACCCACAAGCCAAGCCTGGCGCAACCTGCCATTCGCTGTGCCAGATAGACCAGCCAGCATATGCCCAAAGTCAGCAGGTGAGTGGGCCAGGGCCATTCTGCGGCAAAGTAGATTCCATACGGCGAGAATACCCAGGCCCAACCCGCCCAGATCGCTGCCTGTTGACCGAATGCATTCCTGGTCAGAAGGTAGATTGGGATGCATACCAGCGCTGAGAGCATGCAATCAAAAGCCAACGCAATGGCAATTGATGTTTCTGTATTGATGCCGAAGCAGCGATAGATAGCCGCGAGAATCAGCGGGTAAACCGGTGGCACGACTGCCGAAGGCTGGTTCACACCAGTTCGCCAGGGGCTTCCAAACCCGTGGCCGTGGATAAGTGCGATGGCGACATTCCCGGGCTCATACTGGGCGAGGTATCGCGGATTCCTCCACTCGCCGATGGTGAAGGGAATCACAGCAAGTCGTATCCCAAATGCCACCAAAGCTACAATCACTAACTTCCGAGTGTTCCCTCTCAAAGTCAGTTCCTCCATTCACCGCTGAGTTCGGTCCGGCCCTCCGGACGCGCAAACACACAGTTCTAAAACGGAAAGACATACTGATTCCGCAGTTGGACCAAAAAATGATTGGGAAATGAATCAAAACATCGTATCACGGCAGGGAGGGGCAGCCAAGCTATCGCGATCATATAGATTGAAATGTCGGCATGGCACTCAAAGGCTCGCCCTCTCAAAACTCCTGCTCGAATGGCGTTCCGTAACTCCATAAGAGTGCCTGTCTCTCAAAGGAACTGGGGAGAATCGGGATATTGCCTACACGAGTGTCTGCCCAGGATAGGTGCGATGCCCAGCACAAAAGAACACATCGCAAAGTGTGGGGCTGTTTGCACTTAAGTAAAGTGTGTAAGTAAGCGACAAGCCTTGGTTCAAGGCCGGCCTGCAATACATTGCGGAGCGAGGTTCTCCGATTCAGTAGGGCAGGTAGCCCGCTCAAATTTTCAGGTTTTGTGATCTCACGACCTTCGGTGCCCCATCCAAGCCGCGCCTTTTGCGGCTTGGGTGGGAAAGCACGATTGTTCGCCTTCCTTCAAGCGAATCCCCTGCGGGCACCAGCTTCCCGGGTCGGCATCAACCCATCTTAGACCTATATCGCTCGCCACCCGACCGAGATTCGTGGTCTCCCACCCATCCACGATGAGCCTGTGGATGGATGGGGCACTCGGCAGCTTCGGCTAGTTCATGACCTGGCCACCCGCCCACGGACGCTGAATTGCTGGAAAGACGAAAGAAGTTCGAAGGGAAGAGTTGCTGGTGACGCACTTCCTTCTGCTCTATTCGCTCGCTTGGCTGGGCTACAGAACGAAGTAAATACCGACCATAGGCTCTGCGGTGTGCATGTAGGCGCCGGTGGCCGAGAAAAGTTTCGTCATTTTGGGTGCTGAGTAGAAGTTACCGCGATATTGGAGACGAATGCCGAGGTGCGGGAGGAGGCCCCAGTCGAGTCCGGCGCCATATACATATACGGGCTCGACGGATGCGCGGGTTTCGCTGGTGCTTGCCACTGTTGCGGGTGGCACCCCAGGGTTGCCACAAACAAAGACGCCGTTAACAGGAAGCCCGCACGGATATGCCGTGACGACCGTGGCCTTGCTGCTGGAGGGCACGTCGGCGAGAACGCCGGCTCCGAGTACGCCGAAGAGAAGCATCCGCTGTTTAAACATAAGTCGAGATGGAGTCCAATCTACGGTAGATTCATGGGCGTTTGCACTCACCGTCGCCGTGGGGCAACCGTACGCGATCGGGCAATCTGACGCGGGAGTGGAGCCTTGCACATTCGCGCTCGGATAGCGGTTGCTATAGTGTAGTGCGTCGTAAATGACGACCATTATTACCGCAGCTCGTCCATACTATGGAGGACGACAGAGTATGCGGATTGCGGCGGCGGTTGCCCTGAACCCGGAACAGAGACAAGCCCTGGAGCGGATGGCGCGGGCCCGCTCCATGCCGGCGCGGCTGGTGGAACGAGCGCGCATCGTGCTGCTGGCCGCCGATGGTATAGAAAACAAGCAGATCGCTAGACGGATGAACCTGACGGAGAAGAAGACCGCGCGTTGGCGCAGTCGCTTCCTGGCAGGTGGCATCGCTGCTCTTCAGAAGGACGCGCCTCGGCCGGGTAAGCCGCGCACCATCGACGTTGGGCAAGTGAAACGAGTGGTGGAAATGACGCTGCATCAAAAGCCGGCTAACGCCACGCACTGGTCGACGCGCACTATGGCGCTGGCGGCGGGCATCAGCGAGGCCACGGTGCGCCGCATCTGGCGCGCCCATGGGCTGAAGCCGCATCTGGTGCGGACGTTCAAGCTCAGCCGCGATCCCCGATTCACAGAGAAACTGGAGGATATCGTCGGCCTCTATCTGAATCCGCCCGAACATGCCATTGTGTTGTGCGCCGACGAGAAGAGCCAGATTCAAGCGCTGGACCGCACCCAGCCCGGACTGCCGATCAAGAAAGGCCGTTGCGGCACCATGACCCACGATTACAAGCGCAACGGCACGGCGACTCTGTTCGCTGCGCTCAACGCCCTGGAGGGCGAAGTGATCTCCATGTGCGATGACCGACACCGTCATCAGGAATGGCTGAAGTTTCTGCGCGCCATCGATGACGTTATTCCGCCGGACAAGCAGATCCATATGATCGTAGATAACTACTCTACCCACAAGCACGAGAAGGTCGAGCGCTGGCTCAGCCGCCACCCTCGCTTCCACATGCACTTCACGCCCACCGGTTGCTCGTGGCTGAATATGGTCGAACGATTCTTCCGCGACCTGACCGAAAACCGCCTCCGCCGCGGAGTCTTCCGCAACGTCGAGGAGCTGATTACGGCGATCTTCGATTACATCGACCATCACAATGAAAATCCCAAACCCTTCATCTGGACCGCCAAGGCCGCCGACATCCTGGAGAAGGTCAAGCGTGCTCGGGCGGCCCTCCATAACGGTCAATCTGCATGACGCACTACAATAGGTTGTGTCGGTTCGATTGTAGGAGTACGTGGCCTCAAAGCCGAGGAAAGGGCCGGAGAGGTGCTGCAATTCAATCAGGCCACCGGCCTGGTTAGCAGGAGTCTGTTCTGTGGTGTAGTAGTTACCGGTGGTGGTTCCGTTGAAAGTACCATACCCGCTTACGATGATTGCGGTTTGGGAGCAAGCGGGGAGAGTCGCAACGAAAAGAAGTATTGACCCGAGAAGAGCAGATGGCAGCATCCGCGATTTGGACATTTGGGATCTCCGTAATCGAATGAATGGAAACCAGCCCCCCTACTGAATTGTCACAAGGACACTCGCGCTATGCGTCGACTGTGCCGAATTCGATGAGGCGGTGATGGTAACGCTGTAGCTGGTTGGGTGACTCTGCGGAATCGAGAGCAGGGTGGCGTTACATGAGGAAAGGAGCAAAGGAAGCAAAGCGAGTGCGCAGAGAGCCAGGAACCGGCTTCTGCGCCTGTGGGCGCTGAACGGAGGAAGGAAGAGAATGACGGCGATAAGTGCACTGCCTGAGGAGAATGCGAAGATCCCCCCGGTGGTGCCTGTAGAGGTGGCGCTAGCCTGAGCATTCGCCGTGATGGTCAGTGTAGCGTTCTGTGCCACTCCATCAGTCAGGTAGACGTTTTGCGGGCTAAAGGAACACGAGAGTGCAGCTGGCAGCGATCCGCAGCTGAGAGCAACATTGCCGGTAAAAGCGCTGTTGGGCGTAAGGGTAATGGCGATCGGGTCGGGCGCGGAGGAGCTAAGGTTCAGAGCCGACGGGGAGACCTGGAGCGTAAAGTCGGGGGGCGGCAGTTGAGCCGGAACCCCTGGGTATTCGTAGACCCCCATGTCGATGATTGCCGTGGAAAGGCCCTTTGCATTCTGAATGCGGGGACGCCCTAGGATATCCTCCGAGGGCAGATCCGGTGCATTGTTCTCTCCCGCATCGACGGCAGGAGACTGCAGTGTGAGCTGGAAGGGATTTGCGGCCGACGTATTGGTAGAGGCAAAGAGCGGATCGACGGAGATGTTGCCATTGCCGCCCATCTGCCCAGCGCAAGGCCCAGCGACGGCCGCGGCGCCGCCTCCGATTACAAGAATGTCGTTATGGCTGAGTTGGGGAGCGACGTCGGATGTATCAACCAGGTCACCACAAGCGAATGCGGGCAGTGTCCCAGCTCCGATGATGATATTGTTAAACACCGGGATCGGGGTGGGGGCGTCGCCGACCCCGACTTGGCTATAGCCCTGCCACTCCGCAAAATAGCTTTGGTAAAGCGACTGATTGTCGACCACCGTATTCTCCGCGAAAATGGAGGTGATTCCACCGAAGGCCGGAGCATAGCCGCCCAGCCGGATAGCCACGTTTTCGACGGCTACCGGATTGAATACGTGAGTAGAATCGCTAACGTTGTCATAGACGAGGTTCTGAATCATAATGGGCGCAACATTCCCCGATGCGCCCAGGGCACTCTCGGTATAGCTGTAGTTCTTAGCGATAATATTGTTCTCGATCAAGGGGGCACCTGCGTCCGCAAGCCAAATGCCACCCGGGCAAAAGTAGGAGGAGTTATTCTCGATTGTGTTGCCGATGATCTGCGCCTGCTGGCCGTCGATGGGCAGGCCGGCTAATAGGATCCCCGAACCATTCGCTGGTGTGGCCTGAGCGGGGTTGGCCGTGTTGGGAATGGAATTGTCTCCCGCCGGATCGCGGCACACGGCGATCGGCTCGTGTTCCTGTAATCCTGCGGTACCGGTGATAAGGTTGCCGGCGATGAGTGGTGAAGAGTCGAAGCCACCGATGCCGCAACCGGTGTTGTCCCGGATGATGTTGTTCTCGATGGTAGGGGACGCGCGATAGATGAGGATGCCACCGGCATCCGGCACGGCGGCGGGAACACCGCCCTGAATGGTGAAGTTGCTGAGGACCGAGTCGCGGCCTTCGCCCGAGACAAACTTCACCACAGCGCCTGCAGACGATCCTCCCTGCAAGATGGTAGTGGCAGCGGAAGCACCTTCGACAGTGATCGCTTTGCCAAGGAAGTCGATATTCTCGCGGTAAGTGCCGGGGGCTACCAGAATCGTGTCGCCATTCGAGGCGGACTGGATAGCTCCCTGAATCGTGGCAACGTCCGCGGGAACGTGGATCGTTGTCTGCGCCCACGCCGATGGCACGGCCAAAGCCGTCGCCAGCAGGAGTAACAGGCGCCATCGCACAAATTCATCTTGAGACAGCAACGGAATCAACAGGGTCCGCCTCATTCATGTGGATTCAGGCTAAATGACGTCCCTCACGTCTGTAACCTCCTGCCCCCAATATGCGTTCCTCTACGGCACGGGTGGGGGGCAGGTCAGCCCCCCTGAACATTTGGGGTTCGCCCCAAAAGCTCCGTCGTAAGGCTGGAACTTTCTGTACTCGCAGCGGGGACGTAACTGTCACGGAAGGCACTGATTCGAGGCGCGCTCTCAATCATTCCAGAGTGCGTGTGTCCAATTCCATTAGGGGCTGGAGACTCAAAGAAGCTTTCTCGGGGAAACGTTTATTTTTATATTTGCTAAGTTAGTTTCTGAAAATACTTGACACTCGCTCCGTCCTCCGCGTATCGTTCTTGCAAAATCCAGAAAACGGTTTCTCAACGTTGCTGAGTCTGACGGAGTAGTGTCTATGAAGTGCTTCGTTCCAGTGATCCTCGCATTCGTGTTCCTTGCTGTCTCGCTCACGGCACAGGAAGATCGCGGCCGTATCTCCGGCCTTGTAACCGACCCTACCGGCGCTGTTCTCTCCAATGCCGCCATCGTTCTCACCAACGAGGCGACCGGCGTTCAACTTACGACCCATTCCACCGACGACGGACTCTATGCCTTCCGTCTGCTCATCCCCGGCACCTATAGCATCGACGTCGATGCTGCCGGCTTTCAGCACTATCACGCCGCGGGATTCCGCGTGGAAGTGGCCGGCCACGTTCGCGCCGACGCCCCCATGCGGGTAGGCTCCAGCAGCGAAACCGTCAGCGTCACCGCCGGAAGCACAGCCGAGTTGAAGACGCAGGACGCCGTCCTGGGCTACACGGTTGAAGCCCGCTCCGCCAATGACCTGCCCATCTTGTACGGCAATCCTTTTGAGCTCCAGTTGCTCGCTCCCGGTGTCATCAGCACCAGCCTGTCCACCGGCAATCACACCTATGAAGGCGGCTCGGAGAGTTCCACGGTGGACGGAGCGCAGAGCGGGCGCACGGAGTTCACCCTCGACGGCGCTCCCGACACACGCAACGGCGGCGCAGTGACCACCGCCTTTGTTCCCTCCCGCGACTTCATCGCTGAGTTCAAGCTGATTACTTCGCCCTACGACGCGTCCATTTCGCATACCTCCGGAGGCTCGCTGGATACCAGCATCAAATCCGGTACCTCGGAGTTCCATGGCAGCGCGAGTGAGTTCTATCAGGATCCCAATGTCGATGCGCCGCAGTTCTCGCAGGGAAAGATCGTGGCTCCGGCCTTGAAATTCCATCGCGAAAGCGGCAACATCGGTGGCCCCATCCTGCGCAAGAAATTGTTCTTCTTTACCGGATACGAGCACCAGTACAATCTCCAGGCAGCCAGCACCACCACCCAGACGGTGCCCACGGCGGCAGAGAAAACAGGCGATTTCTCGGCGCTGCTGAGCGTCGGAAAGAACACAACCACGACGTACAAGTGCCCCTCCACCGGCAAGGTTCTCACCACTCCGACTTACAACACCTACCAGATCTTCAATCCCTACTCCACCCACGTCGACCCGAACTGTCCGGACCTCTACCTCCGCGATCCCGTTCC
>DAIDLI010000174.1 GCA_027449545.1 Acidobacteriaceae bacterium
GATTGGCGCCAAACGTATTTGTCTCGAGGATCTCGGCGCCGGCCTGCAAATACTCCTCATGGACGGAGAGGATCAGGGCGGGGTCGGAGAGATTGAGCTCGTCGTAGCAGCGGTTGATGAACACGCCGCGCGCGTAGAGTACGGTGCCCATGGCGCCGTCGGCCAGGAGCGGCCGGCTCGAGAGGATTTCGGCAAGTCGCGTCATTCACTGCCATGCTACCGCATTGAGGGGCGGAAATTGCGGCGTTAGGGCGCTTTCAGCCGACAACCACCAGGCCGACAGGCGTCGCCTGACCAGGCTCCGGACAGAGGTCCAGGCCGGGGTCGCTTTGCTATACTTCGAGAGTCTAAACCTGGGCAAAAAATCCGGTTCGCGTCCGCAGTTTCCAGCGTTTCCGGCAGCCCGTACGCCGTTCACCTGGATAGGCTGCGGCTCGGACCGCGCGTTCCATTGAGGTAGGGATTTTGAAGAACAGTCGTCTTTGGATGAGCGCCGCTGCCTCTCTGGTCGTGGCGATTGTACTGGCAGGATGTGGAACTAACGAGTTTTTCGCCGGCCGGCTGCTGCCTCCCAGCAGGCTGGTAGAGCGCGTCTTGATCGCCGTTCAGAACCCCAGCGCCTTCAGTAAGGGGACGCTCGAGTTCGTAGACGCTTATTACGATGAGCGCAGCGGCTATGCGGGCACGCCCAGCAGCTTTTCCATCGCGGGCTACAGCGGCAATCTGCCGGTGAGTATCCAGAACATGCCCGAAGAGCAGCGGGGCGCTGTGTACGGCGCCGGCGACGGCGCCCTGGCGCTCATCGATTATCAAAATGAGAAGGAGCTCGGGGGCGCGGCGGGGCTTAACGGCCTTTCCTCGAGCATCTTTATCACACGCAACCAGGAGTTTGTCTTCGCCGCGAACCAGAACCAAGGATTGTTCACCGTGGCGGACCAGATCGGCAAGCAGTCGCTTCCGCTGGGTCTTCCCGGGGTTTACCGAGTGAGCGTCAACCCCGGCGGCACGGTGGCGCTGGCCTTTGTGCAGAACTCAAACTACATGTACTACGCCCGCCAACTGAGCACTGCTCAGTCGTTCCAATACTCTGCTGGACCTTCCTCCTGGCCCAAGGCCGCAGTGGATTGCGAACCGCAGAACGCGCCCACCTGGTGCGTCTTCCAGGCGCAGAGCCCCGATCACATCGACGCAACCGGCAACTATTACGGAGCGCCGCTGGCGTTTGATCGGCCCATCAAGGCGGTTTTCTCCGCCGATGGCAGCAAGGCTTACATCCTGAACTGCGGACCGGAGTGCGGAGGCACCGCATCCTCCATCTCCATCGTTCCGATTGGGCCGCTCGTCTTCCAGCAGGGCCTGCCCTCTGGACTGCTGCCCTGCAACTCCGCGCCTTGCGCGAATCCGTCTACTTCCGCAATGACGACCATTGCCGTTCCCGGGGGGGCGAGCAATGCGCTGGTGGACACCAACACCATGTACGTGGTTGGCCAGCA
Organism: Acidobacteriaceae bacterium; assembly: GCA_027449545.1. Taxonomy (GTDB): domain Bacteria; phylum Acidobacteriota; class Terriglobia; order Terriglobales; family Acidobacteriaceae; genus Telmatobacter. The sequence goes on from DAIDLI010000174.1 coordinate 1,494, forward strand.
ACCCCAGGTTATCAGCGGGCAAACCTACTACGGCGGGCACCTGACGGTCGTGGACCTGACGAAAAACACAACCTCGACCCCGGTTTCCATCAGCGATGGCGTGCCCGGCGGCGTAAGCCGCATGTTGCTGGCCGACGACAACACTCTGTGGATCGGGATGCGCCAATGCGCCAACGGCGTGCGCTATGCGACGGGAGCCGCGGGCGGATACGGCTGCCTGACCATGTACAACACCTCGACCAACCAGGTGACGACGATCGAGCCGTACCTTGGCGATGCCACCGGGATTGCCGCAATCACCGGATTGCACAAGATCTACGCCGCCGAGGGCGGGCAGGTCTACATCTACTCCACCAAGGACGGCACCGCGCTCGATAACCAGTACGTGACCGTCACCGGCACAGCCTGGGATGTGGCCTACATGGACGCTCTTTCGGACAGCGACAACACCGTCTACTAGCTCACTACCTGAATGGAAAAAGCGGGTGCGCCCATACGGCGCACCCGCTTTTTCCTGGTCTCCAGAACCCTGCAAGCTCCCTGGCGATCTTCATGACTTAATCTGAATGCATGGAGACTGCTCCCGAGTTCCGCGCGGACGTTCTGGCCATCGCCGCTCACCGCGACGACGTGGAACAGACCTGCGGCGGCACGCTGCTGCGCATGGCCGCACGCGGCCTGCGCACCGCCATTCTTGACCTGACGCAGGGCGAGGCGGGAACACGCGGCACCGCCGCCAACCGCGCACGCGAAGCCGCAGAGGCCGCCCGAATCCTCGGCGTCGGCTGGCGCGAGGCGCTGGGTCTGCCCGACGGCGCGATCGAGAACACCTACGCCAACCGAGTGGAGATTGTGCGGGTGCTGCGCCTGCTGCGCCCGCGCGTTGTCATCCTGCCCTACTGGCAAGCACGCCATCCCGACCACGCCATCTGCGGCACTCTCGGCTACGACGCCTGCTTCCTGTCGGGATTGAAGAAGGTCGATACCGGGACCGAACCGCACCGGCCCTTCAAGATCGTATATGCCAGCCTCTATGCAGACGTGCGGCCCAGCTTCATTGTGGACATTACCCCCTTCATCGAACAGCGGCACCAGGCGCTGATGGCTTACAAGTCGCAGTACGCAAACCAGAGCGCGGGCAGCGGCCTGTTCGTACCCGAAGAAGAGATTCGCGAGCGCACTTTTGCCGAGGCCCGCCATTACGGCCTGCTGGCGGGCGTGCTCTATGGAGAACCGTTCGTGCAGAAGGAAGTCGGGCTGGTGGACGATCTGACGCTGTTGCCGGTGCAGTCGATCTAAAGCGACCAAGCGAGCTCGGCTGGTTCGCGAATCAGGCGCGTCACCTGGCGCCGTAATTCATCTGATTTCCTTCACGCTATCGAGGAGGCGCTTTGCAAACCTGGGATCCCGCTGCCTACGCGCAGCATGGCTCATTCGTGCATGGTCTGGCCGGAGGCGTGCTGGAATGGCTGGCGCCCCAGCCCGGCGAACACATTCTCGACATCGGCTGCGGCGACGGTCAATTGACGCAGAGGATAGCCGCCACGGGCGCGCGGGTCACTGGAGTGGACGCCTCGGCGGAGATGCTGACGGCGGCCCGGGTGCTTGGCATTACCGCCGACCACGCCTCGGCGGAGATGCTTCCCTACCCCGACCAGCACTTCGACGCCATCTTTTCGAATGCTGCCCTGCACTGGGTCCGCAACCACGACGCCATGCTCTCGGAGGCTCACCGGGTGTTGCGCCCGGGCGGACGCTTTGTGGCCGAATTTGGCGGCCACGGAAATATTGCTGCCATCGACGTGGCATTTTCAGCCGCGCTGGAGTGCTATGGCCTTGCCGGACGCGACCAGCCAAAGAACTATTACCCGGCGCCGGAGGTCTACAAGAGGCGGCTCGAGCAGCATCGCTTCACCGTCGAGCGCATCGCCCTGATCCCCCGCCCCACCCCGCTGGCCCCCGGAGGCATGCGTGAGTGGCTGCGCACCTTCCGCCGCGGGGCACTGCTGGAGTTGCCCAGCGACCTCCGCGAAAAGGTGCTGGACAATGCCGTGGAGCGGCTTGCCAACGTTCTGCGCGACGAGGACGGGAACTGGACCGCCGACTACATGCGCCTGCGCTTTATCGCCAGAAGCTAAAAAAGGCGCATCTTTTTGCACCGCCGGCGCGTCTATCGAGAAAACACTCCACACCGCACTGGCCCGCTCGCACCGTTGCGCCGGGCAGGGGCTGAAACGGGGCAGAGGCGACCACGTCTAAGGTGGTGAGCGCCGCAAAGGCTCCGGCCGTTTTTTTGTATGCAGCTTGCCCGCCTCGAACGCCGCCCGGAACTCGATGCCCTGCGTGGGCTTTTCCTGGTCTGGATGACGCTCACCCACCTGCCGACGCGCTTCAGCGACTTCGTGAACTCACCCATTGGCTTCGTCTCCTCCGCTGAGGGCTTCGTCTTCGTCTCGGCATTCCTGGTCGGGCGGCTGTACATGCGCGAGCAGATCCAGGACGAATCGGGCGTGCGAGCCAAGCTCTGGAAGCGCTCGCTCAAGATCTATGGCTACCACCTGTTGATGCTGGCGCTGGCCTTCACACTGGCCGGTGCCTACGCCGTGCACACGCGCAAAGCAGCCATTTACAACCTTCTCAACTTCTATCTGGCGCATCCTGTGGTGGCGGTAGCCGGCTCGGCGCTGCTGCTCTATTGCCCCCCGCTGCTCGACATTCTGCCGATGTATGTCATCTTCCTCTTTCTCACGCCGCTGATCCTGTCCTCCGCGGTGCGGTTCCAGTGGAGGACGGTGGTAGCAGGCAGCGTCCTCATCTGGACGATGGCTCAGTTCGGACTGCGCGACGTAGTGCATAACTGGATCGTGGCGGTGACGCACCTGAAGATTCCTCTCCAGGAGACCGGCGCGTTCAATCTGTTTGCCTGGCAACTGGTATGGGTGGCGGGGCTGTGGCTGGGCTCGCGCACGGCAACGCAGAAGGACGCCTTTGGCAGGATTCCGGGCTGGCTGGCCGGGCTCTGCTCCGCCGCGTGCCTGTTCTTCATCGGCATCCGCTGGGGCTGGCTCGGCCCACACCTCACGGAGAGCGCCCTGGGGCTGCAACTCGATAAGTGGCATATCGGCCCCTTGCGGGTGATCAACCTCGTAACCTTCTCCGTGGTGGGCTACTGGCTGCGCCGGCACCTGCTCCGGGTGGTCGCTATCGAGCCGTTCCTCACGCTGGGCAAGGCCTCGCTACGCGTCTTCTGCGCGCATGTGGTCTTTGTGTTTGTCGGTCTTGCACTGCTGGCTCGGGACATCGGCCAGGACGTGGGCGCGCCGCCGGAGCAGTTGCATGGGCTCGCCGCCCTGGTTCTGCTGGTGGCTACTTTTACCGGGCTGATCCTGGTGGCGTCGCACGAAGTGCGCAAGCGCAATGCCGCCCGAGCCGCCCGGATCGCGAGTATAGCCGCGCCGGTACTGGCTACCCAAATCGCAGAAGCCGAAATGCCCGCCGGAGCCGACTGACCGCGGTCGCCGAGACAGACTCCCGGGTTCCCACCGCCTCCAAATTCATCAAACATTTGCAAATCTTTTGCTTGCGTGAAGTACTCTGTTGATGATCCCAGCGGTCATCCGCACCCGACACTTTGAAACGGCCGCCGGGCGAGGGTCGAGCGTTTGAGCCAATCCATCTTCGTACTGGAAGACGAAACCGATATCGCGCGCCTGGTGCAGCACCATCTGCAGGCCGCGGGATTCGAAGCGCGGTTGTTTCACACTCCCACCAACCTGATCCCCGAAGCGGAACGCAAGGTTCCCGCCCTGTTTCTGCTGGACATCATGGTGCCTGGCGGCGACGGGCTGGACGTATGCAAGCGGCTGCGCAATCACCCCGGGCTCTCCACCGTCCCGATTATCTTCCTGACGGCGCGCGCCGGAGAAAACGACCGCGTGGTGGGGCTGGAGGTAGGCGCCGACGATTACATCACCAAGCCCTTTTCCACCCGCGAACTGGTGGCGCGGGTCAAGGCGGTATTGCGACGCTTCGAGCGGCCCTCCACGCCCTCGGTCATCCGCTTCGAGGAGATCGTCATCGACGCCGGAGCCATGCAACTGAGCGTGCGCGGCCAGATCACCACCACCACGGCCACCGAGTTCCGCTTGCTCGATTACCTGGCCCGGCACCCCGGCCGCGTCTTCACCCGCGATCACCTGCTCGATGCGGTATGGGGCGACGCCCGCTTTGTCACGCCACGCTCGGTGGATGTCTACGTGCGCCGCATCCGTGAGAAAATCGAGCTTGATCCGGAAGACCCGCGGTATCTAAAGACGGTTCGCGGCGCTGGCTACCGCTTTGAGTTGCCGAAGGGCGAGTAACCGCCAGGCCAGCCGCACATTGCGGAATCGCATTGCCGCTCGCGCAGCAGGCTCCCGCCCGATCGGTTGAAATGGGAACCTGCTCCGCGAGCCGGAAGCTTCGATGAACTCCAGAATCTCCTCCAGATTATTCGGGCTTTTCCTTCTCCTCCTCGGGCTTGAGGCAGTGATGACGGTCGCGATCTTTTCCTATTTCGCCGGCCGCGCCGGGGTAGGCAGACTCGCTCTCGCTGCGGTCTGCGCCGGGATGATTGCCTTGCTGCTCTCCATTCCTCTTGCAGCAGCCGCGGAGCGCCGCATTACCGAGCGCCTCGGCCGGGTCGTCGCCTTCGCCCGGCGCCTCGCGAGCGGCGAACGCAGCGCCCGAATCGCGGCAGGTCCGAGCGAAGATGAGTTTACCGAGATGGAAGCTGCCCTGAACCGCACCGTCGAGCGGCTGGAAGCAGACTACGCCGAGCTTGAGGGCGGCCGCCAGGAGCTGGCCACCATGCTCGATTCCATGCAAGAAGGCGTGGTGGCGATTACCCGTGATGGCGTCGTGCGCTGGTCCAACACAGTGATGCAGCGCCTGGCGGGAACGCACGTGCACCCCGGCCGGCCGCTGGTCCACTCGCTGCGCGACCCTGAGTTCCTGGCCTGCGTGCGTGGCGCGCTGGAACGTCGCGAACTCACCTTCGGGCGCGCCACTTCCCTGGCCCCCGGCCGCGTATTCGAGGTCAATGCCGCACCGCTCTCTTCCGGCGGCGCGCTGGCGGTGGTGCACGACGTCACCAGCATCGAGGCCGCGCAGGTCTCGCGGCGGGATTTCGTAGCCAACGTAAGCCACGAGCTGCGCACCCCCTTGACCTCGATCCAGGGCTACGTCGAGACCCTCATCGAAGATCCCGAGACCAGCCCGGAGATGATTCACGAGTTTCTCGGGATCATCTTGAAAAACGCTCGACGCATGAACCGCCTGACGGAGGATCTGCTCGCTCTGGCCAGCGTCG
>DAIDLI010000175.1 GCA_027449545.1 Acidobacteriaceae bacterium
TCGACCAGGAGGGGAGCCGCGGGATCGCGATCCAGCAATGCGTTCAGCCGCGCGCGCGCAACGCCTTCATCGCGGGTAAAGCGGATCATGTGCGCCGAAAGCGCTGTAAGCGCCACCTCCGCCTTCAGCAGATCCTGCTGCGGCACATTGCCCACGGCATACTTGATGCGCGCCGCTTCGATGGTCTGCCGCGCCAGGCCCACGTGGTCGGCATGGATGCGCAACTCGTCCTGCACCAGCAGCAGGTCGTAGAAGGCCTTGCACACGCGCACCTCGACATTCAACCGGACGGCGGCCAGGTTTGCCTTCGCCTCATCCACATCGGACGCAGCAACATTGGTGCGCAGCGCCCGCCTGTTGCCGCCGGGCAGCGCCTGGCTCAGGCTGAACATGTTTTGCGCGGCATTGAAGTCCCAGGGCTTCTCCAGCGGCACACCCCAGCCGCGGTACATGGCCTCGGGATCGTCGAGCGCGCCGGCAATCGGCAGATGCGCCTGCGCTACCGCCAGCCTGTGCGCTGCCACTGCAATATCCGGATTGGCCGTGAGCGCGATCCGCTCGGCTTCGTCCAGCGTCAGGGCCGGAGCGGCCGAACCAGGCGCGGGCATGGCGCTCTCCATCAGCGCATAGGGATCGGGCAGAGGTGGCGGACTCGCCGCGGTCTGCGCATGCACGCCGCCCAGAAACGCACTACCTGCCCACAGGCAGAGTGCAACTCTCAGAGCTTTCATTGCTTCCTCGTTTTCAAAAAAAGGCCAGAGCTCAACCGCACGCAGAGCAACGCGCGATCGTGGCAATCAGCGAGGGAGCGTTGCTAGATACGAAGAATGGAAGAATAGCCAGGAGGTGGTGGAGAGGGCGCAGCGTCGATCCTCAGCAGCGCCGCACGATGGCTCTGCTGCAGTGCCGGCACATCCACCGGGCCCAGACCGGGGTGCGCAGTCCATGTGCTGAGGACGCCAGGCGCCACAGCAGGAGGAACGGCATTGTCGGGAGCCGGATGGCAACATGCCATCGCGGCCATCGGCGCTGCATCAGGACAGCTCTGCATGGCGCCCTGGCAGCAGGGCATGGGAGCGGCTGCCAGAAGACAGGCAAACGCGGGCTGCGCAGCCCAGAGGGCCAACACAGCGAGAAGAACCAGCGCGCCTTTCCTGTCCATGTGCATAGTCTAGTACACCTGAATCGAGCATCGTGCATCGGGTCCGTCCGCACAGTGATCCATATCACAACCGAGTCCTCTGTGATGGTGGTCGCAAGCGCTGGTCCGCGCGCAATGTAGCATCCCACCATGCAAAGCGCGATCGAGATTCTCCGCAGCCGCCGCAGCATCCGTGCTTACTCCGGCCTCGCAGTTCCGCGTGACCTCATTGAGGAGATCGTGGACTGTGGCCGCCTTGCCCCTACGGCGATGAACCAGCAGCCATGGGACTTTATGGTGGTCACGCAGCAGGCGGAACTGGCGCGCATCCCTGCCATGGTGGGCCATGCCGAGTTCATCGCCGATGCGGCCTTCGTCATCCTCGTGCTGGCGCGGGAGTCCATGTGCCCGGTAGAGGATTGCTGCGCAGCCACGGAGAACCTGCTGATTGCGGCGGCCGCGCATGGCATAGGCTCCTGCTGGGTGGCCGCCTTTGGACAGCCGTATGCCGCGACGGTAGCCGCCGCCTTTGGGGCGCCCCCTGACCGGCAACTGATCGCCATCGCCGTCTTCGGCTATCCGGCAGAGAACCCGCAGATGGAGAAGCGTTCCCTGGCTGATGTTCTGCACTGGGAACACTTCTAGACGAACCCCTGGAATCATCGCAGGTTGCGGAAGACCGCACGCGCTCATCCAATACACCTGGAGCGCAGCGTGCTCGCATGACCGCGTACTTTGGCAATGTCTGGCTGGTCCGGCTGGTGCTGGAGCGCGGACTGGCCGCGCTCTATCTCCTTGCGTTCGTCGCCGTACTGCGTCAGTTCAAGCCGCTGCTCGGTGAGGACGGCCTGCTGCCGGTCCCGGAGTACCTGCATGGAATGACCTTTCGCCAGGTGCCCAGCCTCTTTCTCTGGCGCTACTCCGACCGGCTGCTCGACCTGGTCGGCTGGATTGAGATGCTGAAAGATGTTTAATCATTCGCTTAAATATGCTCCAATAGAAGGAATTGCCGGCCCGCGGCAGCTTTCGATTTATAGATAGTTCATGAGGTCCCATGCGTACCCTTACGCTCGAAGAGCACTTCACGATTCCCGCCGTCATTGCAGCGCACCAGAACCAGCACCCGGCCGGCATCGCCGTGCCGCCCTTTTTCAAACGGATCATGGAACCGCTGCTGGACCTTGGTTCCGGCCGCATCGCCGCTATGGATCGCGACGGCGTGGACCACCAGGTGCTCTCGCTCACCGCCGGCGGCTTGACCTACTTTGAGAAAGGCTTGTCGCGCGAACTGGCGCGGGAAGCCAACCGCGCCGCCGCAGAGGCCGCGGCCAGGCATCCAGAGCGGTTGAGCGCCTTCGTCAACCTGCCCATGCTGGAACCGGAATTGGCCGCCCAGGAACTGGAGACCTATGTGCGCCGCCACGGATTCAAGGGCGGATTCATCGAGGGCACGGTCAACGGCGAGTTTCTGGACCACCCGCGCTTCCTGCCCGTCTTCGAAGCCGCGCAGGCGCTCGATGTGCCCATTTATCTGCATCCCTCGCCACCGCCGGCAGCCGTGCAGCAAGCCTACTTCAGCGACCTTGAGCCGCCCTTCAACAGCCTGCTGGCCACCGCCGGCTGGGGCTGGCACGCCGAGGTCGGCATGCACTGCCTGCGCATGATGATCGCCGGCCTGTTCGATCGCCTGCCGCGGCTCAAGGTTCTGATCGGCCACATGGGCGAGAATCTGCCCTTCTCGATTGCGCGCGCGCAGTTCATCCTTTCGCGCGGGCCGCTCAAGACCGAACGCACGCTGGAGGAATACTTCCGCGAGAACTTCTGGCTCACGACGGCCGGCTACTTCAGCCTGCCGCCGCTGGAGTGCGCCCGCCAGGTGGTGGGCATCGAGCGAATTCTTTACTCGGTGGATTATCCCTTTGCCGGTATGGACACCGGCCGGGAGTTCCTGGAGACCATGCGCACGCTCCTGAACGAGGAGGAGATGGAAAAGGTGGCGTGGAGGAATGCGGCGGAGTTGCTGAGGATCGCGTAGAGCGATACGAATGGCGCGTGGGCTTCCCACCCTTTTCACGATGAGCCTGCGAAAAGGATGGGCACGGAACGGCTGGAGCTACGCTCGCGTTCTCCATTTTGTGGAGAGCGCGGCCAGCTTGTCTTCCATGGTCTGCGGCGGTGGGGGCGCCTGCTGCTTCTTCGGCGCGGGGCGGCCGGCCGGAGCCATCAGGGCCTTGATCGAAAGGCCGATGCGCTTGGCCTTGGCGTCCACGGTGAGCACCTTCACCTTGACGATCTGGCCGGTCTTCACTGCCTCTGCCGGATCCTTGATGAAGCGGTTGGAGAGCTCGCTGATGTGTACCAGGCCGTCCTGGTGCACGCCGATATCGACAAACGCGCCGAACTTGGTCACGTTGGTCACGACGCCTTCGAGCACCATGCCGGCCTGCACATCGGTGATCTCGCGGACCTCTTCATGGAACTGCGGCGCCACGAACTTGTCGCGCGGGTCGCGCCCGGGCTTGCGCAGTTCCGCCAGGATGTCTTCCACGGTGTAGGAACCCGCCGCAAGCTTGCTGCGGTCCACCTTTTCGAGCAACTGGGGCTGGCGGATGATCTCTTCCACCGAAGTGTTGAGCGAGGCGGCGATCTGCTCCACCACCGGGTACGATTCCGGATGCACCGCGGTCATGTCGAGCGGGTTGTCGCCATTGCGGATGCGCAGAAAGCCCGCGGCCTGCTCGTAGCTCTTGGGCCCGATGCCGGGCACCTTGAGCACCTGCGTGCGGGAGCGGAAGATGCCGTTGTCGTTGCGGTAGCTGACGATGTTCAAAGCGGTGCGCTCGCTGATGCCGGCCACGTAGCGCAGCAGCGTCCACGACGAGGTGTTCAGGTCCACGCCTACGCGGTTCACGCAGCTCTCGACCACGTTCTCCAGCGACTCGGCGAGCTGGCGCTGATCCACGTCATGCTGGTACTGGCCCACGCCGATGGATTTGGGATCGACCTTCACCAGTTCCGAGAGCGGGTCTTGCAGGCGCCGCGCGATCGAGATAGCCCCGCGCACCGTCAGGTCGAGATCCGGAAACTCCTGCCGCGCCACATCGGACGCCGAGTAGACGCTGGCGCCCGCTTCGCTCACCGTAACGGAGAAGATGCTGTCGATGCCTTTATCGCGCAGGAAGCCGCGCACGAAGGCGTCGGTCTCGCGCGAGGCCGTGCCATTCCCAATGGCGATGGCGCGCACGTTGTGCTTGCGCAATAGAGCCTCCAGTTTGCCCGCGGCTTCCGCGTTGCCGTGCTTGGAGGTGTGCAGGTAGAGCACATCATGCGCCAGCATCTTGCCGGTCTCGTCCACGACCGCAACTTTGCAGCCGGTGCGCAAGCCGGGATCGATGCCCAGCACCGAGATCGGGCCGGCGGGCGCGGCCAGCAGCAGGTTGTAGAGATTGTCGCGGAACACACCGATGGCCTCGGTATCCGAACGGCGCTTCAATTCGAGGCGAATCTCCGCCTGGATCGAGGAGTTCAGCAGCCGCTTCCATGCATCGTCAATGGCGAGATCGAGCTGCGGCGTCCAGTCGCCGGGAGCGCGCAATATATGACGCCGAATGACAGCGAGCGCGCGCTCCGCCTCGATGTCGAGCAGGAAGTAGAGCACATTCTCGCTCTCGCCGCGGCGGATGGCCAGCATGCGGTGCGAGGGGATGGTCTTCACCGGCTCCTTGTACTCGTAGTACATCTTGAACTTTTCCTGCTCGTCGACGGCATCGGTCACCTTGCGGCTCATCACAATGCCCTCGTCGAAGACGAGCTGGCGCAGCGCCTTGCGCAGATCGGCGTCCTCGCTGATCCACTCGGCCACGATGTGGCGCGCGCCTTCCAAAGCTTCTTCCACCGAGGCGACGCCCAACTCGGCATTCACAAAACCGGCCGTCATGGTCTCCAGCGGCTCGGCTGCCGGCTGCTGCGCCCACAGATAGGCGGCCAGCGGCTCCAGCCCCTTCTCGCGGGCAATGGTGGCCTTGGTGCGGCGCTTGGGTTTGTACGGCAGATAAAGATCTTCCAGCTCGCTCTTGTCGAGCACCGCCAGGATGCGCGCCTTGAGCTCATCGGTGAGCTTACCCTGCTCGGCGATCGAGGCCAGAATCGTCTCGCGCCGCTCTTCCAACTCCCGGAAGTAGGCGAGCTTTTCCTCGATGGCCCGGATCTGCACCTCATCGAGGTTGCCCGTGGCCTCCTTGCGGTAGCGCGCGATGAACGGTACCGTGCCGCCGTCGTCGAGCAGCTCGATCACCGCCGTAATGCCGCGCAGCGGAAGGTTCAGGGTCTGGGCGATGTGCTGGAGGATTTCGGGGGAGAGAGTCTTCTTGTCCGGCATAGGTCCTTGTTCATCCTAACCGGAACAACGCCGCCCGCGATTGCATGCGCTGTGCAAAATCGGCAGCGCATGCAATCGCTGCAAGCAGTTAGCCCCACCTCAGAATTTGTGGTGGGCCACCATGTCCTGGTACTCGTCCCAGGAGTTGATCTTCTTGAGCTGCTCTTGGAGCTGCGTGGCGTCGTAGTGCGGCAGCATCGAAGGCGCATCGGCGAAGTCCAGCGCCGTCATGCCCACCACCGCCACGCCCAGGTTCAGGTCGCGCTGGTTGACCTTGTCGAAGGTGTCGCCCGGCTTGTGGTGAATCTGGAAATACTTGTCGGTCGGATTCCAGAGCACGTAGGCCGGCACACCTTTGACCAGAAAGGGCGCATGATCGGTGTCGAAGGTGAAGCGGCCGCTGTCGGTGGTTCCACCTGCGCCGAGGGCGTCCAGCAGCGGCTTGATCGGGGCCAGGGCCGTCTTCTCATCGTCGCGGCCCCACACATACCAGCCCTCCGGCGCCTGCGCACCAGTGTCGGTGATAAAGACGCCGGCGCATTTGTCCATATCGCCCGCGTGCTGGCGCACATAGGCGAGCGAGCCGAGCAGGTCTTCCTCTTCGCCGCCAAACAGAATGAAGCGGATGGTGCGCTTCGGCTTGATGCCAGTGGCCTCCATCGCCTGGGCAACCGCCAGAACGGCGGCCGCGCCGGTCCCGTTGTCTTGCGCGCCGGTGCCGAGCTGCCATGAATCGAGATGGCCGCCAACGACCACGAACTCGCCGTTCTTGTCCGTTCCCGGAATCTCGGCAACAACGTTGTTGACCTTCACATGCTGGCGGATCTTGTTCTTGAAGCTGAACTCGACTTCTACCGGCCCCTGCGCCAACAGGCGGCGCAGCAGCAGCGTGTCCTCTTTGCCTACATTCGCCACCGGCAGCGGCGCGATGGTGCCGTCGCAGCAGGTGAGGCCGAACATGCTGGAGACGTTCTGATCGGCGCCGACGCCGAGCAGCACGCCGCGCGGCCCTTCCTGGGCCAGCTTCGCCAGCAGGTCGAGCATCTTGCCATCGAGCAGCTTGCCGCTAGCCTTGAAGGAGTCGAAGTCCACCAGAACCACCGCATCCTTGATCTTGGCCGCATCGGCGGTGATGGCCTCGTCGGTGATCGCGGGCAAATAGAAGACGTTCCCCTTCACGCCTCCGGCCGGCGTCGACGGGCTCCAGCCGTCCGCCTCCAGGTGCAGCCGCTGCCGGTGCGGCTCCAGCATCTCGGCGGTGGCCCACACCTCCGGCTGCCAGGTGGCGTTGATCTGCCACGAATCGCGATGCACGTCTGAAACTCCCATCCGCTTGAACTCGCTCACCGCCCAATCCACGGCTTTGTCGTAGTTCCCCGACCCGGTGAGGCGCGGGCCGATGTCGTCGGAGAGATGACGGTCGTACTCGTAGGCCTTATCGGCCAGCAGGAGCTGCCCGCCCAGCTTGACCAGCGTGGCATCCGTAGACGGAGACAATTGCGCGGGGGGCGCCGCCGGCGCGAGAGCCTGGGCGACGATCACTGCGGGAACCGCGGCAAATGCAAGAGCGGCAACAGGTGCAAAAAGGGATCGGGTAAGGCTTGTCATTTTCATGGCGGGGTCCAGTGTAGCAGGGGGGCGGCGCCTTGCCCGATGCAATAAAATAGGGTACGCAACCACTTCGACGACAAGGTTCCCGCGCAATGACGGCAGAATTGAAATCTTCTCTGGTGACCGCTATCCAGGCGGCCGCGCAACAGGCTGGATTGACGATGGTCTCCGCGACTCAGGGCAAGTCCAGCGACGGCCGCGGCACCGCCGTGTTTCAGCTCGCCCTTAAGGGCGGCGACAGCGGCCGCACGCTCAAGCTCGAGCTCAGCGACGCCTTCGACTTCGACAAGCCGCACCTGCTGCCGCAGATGACCGCGCACCTGGCCGGCGAGGCCAAGCGCCTGCGCAATCCGCGCCCGGAGTGCTACGTCACGCTCGCCGGACTGCCGATCGCCTTCGGCCGCTTCGAGTGGCCCTTCCACCGCTCGACCTCAGGCGCCGACACTTACATCGTTCACGGCGAGATGCGCCTGGAAGACGGCGGCGCGCACAACCTGCACGCCAAGCTCGCAGCCAGCGTCACGCTGACCTTCGCCGAGATCGTTCCGGCCATGGAACAGCCCTACGCCGAGAGCTTCATCTACAACGCCGTGCGCAAGACCGTGGATATGGGACAGCTCGAGTTCCTCAAATCCGGCAACCGCCAGCCGGTCCCGGTCACCACGCGGTACTACAGCCGCTGGCAAAAGAAGTTCCTCTTCACCGAGACCGACGACAAGGAGCGCCTGCGCTATCTGCTCAGCAAGGTGTACTGGCTCTCCGGCGTGCTGGGTGCGGGCAAGCCAGTGTGGATCGCCGATCCCTACGACGCGCAGTACCTGAACACCGGCGAGGCTGATCTGCTGCGCATGGCCGGCCATGAAGCCGGCGAGGGGCTGATGAAGCTGGACGGCGAGTTTGCCGCCGCCACGCCGGCGCTGATGGCGCAGGCGGCCACCTACGAGGCAATGCGCGACGCAGCCCTGGCCTTCACCAAGCCCCAATTCAACGAATCGATGCGCGCCGGCGAAGCGAACATGTAAGGCACCGGGTGCTCATCTGGCCGGCACATCGGCAGAGAGCACCTGCATCCCTTCCGGCATGTGCTCCTGGGCATTCTGCTCGGCGGTGATGAAGAGCTTGAAGCGCGAGAACGGCGTCTTGACGTGTAGCTCTCCCTGCTCCTTGCCGTTGAGCTGGATCTGGCCGAGATTCTGCGGCTGATGCCCAGGCTCCTGGATCCACACCAGATAGACGTTGGCCGGGGGCCGCAGAGAATCCGGCTGCGCCAGGGAGCTCACCTTGACGTCCAGCGTACGGTTCCCGTTGGCGCCCTGGTTGACAATCACCACGCCCTGAGCCGCCGGCGTCTCACGCCCGGCCATCATCTGCACCTTTTTCCCGCCTCCGAAGGGCCAGATCAAAAGCGCGCAAGCGATCAGCGGCGCGATCCCAAAAAAGGAGCCGGAAGAGTTGAATCCGATAGCCCGGCGCGCTTCACGCTGGGCCCGTTTTGCCTGGTTTCCTTTGAAAATGGCCTTCCACAATGCGTCCATTCGTTTTTTCCCCTCTCCAGCGCTCAGATGCGCGCCGCCGGGATGCAGGCAGGGGGTGCTTTCGAATGAACAAAATGGCAGCGCCTGAAATTGGAAGAGATGAAACTCAATTTCGAGGGCTGCACCGGGGGGCCTCGGCTGCTGCGATCGGAGGTTGCTCAGAGCGGGTTTCCGCACCCGGCGCAGAACCGCGAGCCGGCAGGGTTGCTGGCCTGGCACCGCGGGCAGACCGCCGGCGTGAAAGCCGTCTTGGGAGGGATGGGCGCGGCCCCGTTCAGCGGCTGTCCCCACCCGGGCACCGGAATGCCCAGCGTAGCCGCAATGGTCGCTGCCTGGATGGCATTGAACTCGCGCACGCGGCCCGGCATGAAGAAACACTCAATCACGCCCAGGATGGCCGGGATTCCCGTCCAGCAGAACAGGCAGTACAGGACCCCCAGGCCCATGCGCCGCAGGTAGAAGTGATGAACCCCGAAGGTGCCGAGAAACAGTGCCAGCAGGATACCCACGACCTCGTCGCGGCGCGCGGCGTCATATTGCTGGTAGAACACAGCTTCCGGATTGGGCATGGGTGCAGTGCTCATGGCGTTCTCCTTGATCCTTCTGGGATGACAATACGCAGGGGAAGGCTGGGCGGTTCCTTTACCAATTTCCCGCAGCCATTGTCCCACAGCCTCCCGCCCATCTAGCATCGAATCGGACATGAGCTCACAGACATCCTCCGCAACTTCGAAGCCTGACGCCGCCCTCTCCGGCACCTTCCGTATCGGCGGCGACCTGCCGGTTCACCGGCTCGGCTACGGCACCATGCGCCTGGTGGGCGACGGCGCGTGGGGCGAGCCTGCCGATCCCACAGAGGCCAGGCGGGTGCTCCGCCGCGCGGTAGAGCTGGGAGTGACGCTGATCGATACAGCCGACGCCTACGGTCCCGAGATCGCCGAGCGGCTGATCGGCGAGGCGCTGGCGCCTTATGCAGAGGGCGTGGTCATCGCCACCAAGGGCGGCATCACCCGCCAGGGTCCCGCCAAGACGGAGTACGTCGGCCGCGCGGGTTACCTCATCCAATGTGTCGAAATGAGCCTGCGCCGGCTCAAGTTGGAGCGCATCGAGCTCTACCAGTTGCATCGCATCGATCCGCGCACGCCTCTCGAAGAATCTCTGGGTGCTCTCAAGCGGCTCCAGGAGCAGGGAAAGATCCGGCACATCGGCTTGAGCGAGGTGACGCCCGCCCAGATCGAAGAGGCCGAGAAGATCGTTCCCATCGTGACGGTCCAGAATCGCTACTCGCTCGGCGACCGGCGTCATGAGGAGACACTTCGCTACTGCGAGCGCCGCGGCATCGGCTTTCTTCCCTGGTATCCGATCAACGCCGGCAAACTGCTCAAGCCGGATCATCCGGCGGCGGAGGTGCTGGAGCGCATCGCCGGGCTGCATCTGGTCACGGTCTCGCAACTGGCGCTGGCGTGGCTGCTGCAACACTCGCCGGTGCTGCTGCCCATTCCCGGCACGTCAAGGGTCGACCACCTTGAAGAGAACATGCGCGCGGCAGAGCTTAAACTGAGCCGCGAAGAATGGGCGGAGATCGAAGCCGCCGCCGGAGCCTGAGCGCGCGGGCTCAGCCGAGGGGCGTGGTGGCC
>DAIDLI010000176.1 GCA_027449545.1 Acidobacteriaceae bacterium
CGCACCCTGCACGAGCTCAGCGTGCGCAAGGCGCAGCCGTTTGTGGCCGTGAACTGCGCCGCGATTCCCGAGACGCTGATCGAGAGCGAGATCTTCGGACACGAGAAGGGCGCCTTTACCGGCGCCGCCGAACGCCGCGCCGGCTGCTTCGAACTTGCGACGGGCGGCACGCTGCTGCTGGACGAGGTGGGCGAAATGCCCATCGGCACGCAGGCCAAGCTGCTGCGCGTGCTTGAGGAGCGCAAGCTGCGCCGTCTGGGCGCGCGCACCGAGCAGGATGTGGACGTGCGCGTGCTCGCGGCCACCAACCGCGATCCTAACTTCGCGGTGTCCGAGGGACATCTGCGCGCCGATCTCTTTTACCGGCTGAACGTCTTCAATATCCATATGCCTCCGCTGCGCGAGCACCTCGAGGATCTCCCGGCGATGGCCGATGCCATGGTGAGCGAGATGAACCAGAAGCACGGTCGCCACGTCTCCGGGGTCTCCGCCGCCATGCTCGACCGCATGATGGCCTACAACTGGCCCGGCAACGCCCGCGAGCTGCGCAATACCATTGAGCGCGCGGTGATCCTCTGCCCCGACGGCGCGCCGCTCGATCCGGGCCACCTGCCGCCGGGCTTCGGCAAGTCCCAGGCGCCGGCTGCCCCCGTCCACGACGCCAGCGTAATTCCGGTGCAGGTGGGCGCGACGGTCGATGAGGCCGAGCGCATGCTCATCCTGCGCACCCTGGAGGCCACGGGGCAGAATAAGACCCGCGCCGCCGAAATTCTGGGCGTGAGCTTGAAGACGCTGCACAACAAGCTGAAGGCCTATGGGGCGGCAACTCCGGCGTAAGCCCTCGGTTGTCGATTCCCGGTTCGAGCAGGGCCGCTCCTCGGAGCGGCCCTCTCCGCGTGGAGGCATGGGCCGCCAGGCCATTATGCCGGCTTGCTGCTCGCTGCGTTTTTACCCGCGAGCCTGTGGATGCGTACAATCGCATCAAGGCACTCCCTTCCCCGGGCGAAGCGGATCTGCGTATGCGCCTGAAGACGAAACTCGTTCTCGCTATCACAACGCTTGTGTTTTTGGTCGCTGGCGTGCTGTCGCTGGTCTATGTCAGCCAGTTGCTGCACGGCGCTGTTCAGGAGTCGTTCGATACCAGCCGCATGGGCGCGCAGCAGATCTGGCTGGCGCTCGAGAACGCCATCGAGACGGGGCTCAAGGGCCGCACCGTCAATCCCAACGACCCCGGCGAACTGCGCGCGCTGGTCGCCCAGACGGTTGAGAACAGCGCTTCGCTGGCGGCCGTCATTGACTCCGTCAACCGCTATTCGGTGACGGTCTACGACATCAGCATCGGCGACAGCCAGAACAACGTCATCCTCAGCAGCAATCCCGACAACCAGGGGCATCCGCTGCCGTATCGTCCCCGCTACGACCAGCTTCTGAACGCCAATCCCGTGCAATTGATGCGCGATGTCTTCGGCGCGCCGCAGGTCTATGAGGTGGTGATCCCGCTCAACAACAACGGCAAGCTGCTGGCCAGCGTCAACGTGGGCGTGCGCACCACGCTGCTCAGCGCCTCCTACGAGCCGTTGCTGCGCAAGGCGTTCCTGCTGATGGGGTTTGCCTTTGGCACCGCGCTGCTGGTGGCGTTTCTGCTCAGCAATCTGGCCTTGCAGCCTCTGGAAGACATCAACCTGCAACTCGACTACTGGACCGCCGCGGGGCCGGTGCCGCCCGAAGAGGAGCAGCCCGCGCCGGAGAGCGACCCGGTGGCGCGCGTGTCCAGCAAGATCGAGGCCATCGGCCAGCGCATGCGCAACGTGGAGGAGGTTTTCTCCGCGTTGAAGGAGAACCTTAACCAGATCCTCGGGAATTTGCAGGACGGCATTCTGCTGTTCACCGGCAGCGGCCGTGCTGTGCTGGCGTCGGAGGCCGCGCACCGCTTTCTCCAGCGCGATGAGGACAGCATGCTTGGCCGTCAGGCATGGGAGATCTTCGATCCTTCCACGGTGCTGGGCCGCGCCCTGCTGGAAGCCTTTGAGAGCCGTACCAATGTGGTGAAGGAGGAGATCCGCACCGAAACCGGCAAGCGCATCCAGGCCTCTGTGGATTTCATCCACGAGGAGGACTTTCGCCGCGAGCTGGGCGCGCTGGTCACACTGCACGATCTGGAATCGGCGGAAGCGCTGGAATCGGAGCTCGAGCTTTCGCGGCGCATGGCTGCCATCGGGCGGCTGACCTCGGGCGTCGGCCACGAGGTCAAGAACCCCATTAACGCCATCGTGGTGCACCTCGAACTGCTCAAGTCCAAGCTGGCCGAGGCCAATGCCCCGGGACTGCGCCACCTGGAGGTCATCAACTCCGAGATCCACCGGCTGGATCGCGTAGTGCAGACCCTGGTGGACTTCTCCCGCCCGGTCGAGCTGCGGCTTCGCGAGCAGGATCTCCGGCCCATACTGGGCGATGTGCTCTCGCTGTCGAGCGACGAGTTTGCCACCCGCAACGTGACGCTGGTGAGCCGCATGCCCGACGAGCCGCTGGTCGCCAATGTGGACAGCGACCTGCTCAAGCAGGCGGTGCTGAACGTGATCCAGAACGGTGCCCAGGCCATGCCCGAGGGCGGCAGCCTGGAGGTGGTTCTGGAACAGGAACATGCGGCCGGGCGCAATGGCAACAGCGCTAACTCCGGCGGAGACTGGGCGCTGCTGCGCATCCGCGACCAGGGGCCGGGCATCCCGGACGATATTCGGGAGAAGATCTTCAATCTCTATTTCACGACCAAAACCGGCGGCAGCGGCATCGGGCTCGCCATGACCTACCGCATCCTGCAATTGCATCAGGGCAGTGTGGAAGTACAATCGAAGATAGGCGAGGGAACGGAGTTCCGGCTGAGGATTCCGCTCGCTGCCGTGGAAAGGGGACGCCGGCGTCTGCAGCCGGTAAGCGCGGCAAGCTGATTTGTTGAAATAACTCCTGGAAATCTAGGCATTTGCCTCCCGGTTTGCTGTCTGAGGGAGGAACAGTTGCCGGGCCAATGCAAAACGTTCCTGCGATGGGAGCGAGAGAAGGACTGGAATGAAGTTGTCGGCAAGATACGCTGCGTGGCTGCTGCCGCTCTTGCTGACCGGTTGCTTCCATCGTCATCAACAGGCGCAGAATGTGCCGGTTGCCCCGCCGCTCAGCCCTGCACCCGCTCCCGTGCAGACAGCGCCAGTGCAGCTTCCTCCCACGGCCACTGCGATTCCAGCCCAGCCCAAGCCCGCTCCGCCTCCACAAGTGGCGGAGAAGCCGGCGCCCAAGCCGGTGAGGCGACCGGTGCGCCGCCGCCACCATCCGGCTGCTCCCCAGACCAAGAACTCCACGGAAGAAGTGGCCGCCAACGGGACCCCAGGAGTCAGCGCCATCGGCCAGCTTTCCTCCGGCGATCCCATCGATGAGCGCACCGACACCTCGGAATCAATTCTGGCCATTGAGAAATCTCTGAATGGGATCCACCGCTCCCTGAGCTCCTCCGAGCAGAAGACAGCGGACCACATCCGCGAGTTTCTGAAGCAGGCCCGGCAGGCCCTCGCCTCCGGTGATGTGGACGGCGCCCACACGCTGGCCGCCAAGGCCAAGGTGCTGCTGGACGAGCTGACAAAGTAAGGAACAAGGAACCAGGCCCTCCAAGAAACTCTGGGAACCCCCTCCCTCTTTGGTTTTCAAGCCTGACTGCGAAGTTCCTCAGACCAGATCCATCCCCTTACAACTCGCCCCAGCTCAGCTTGCTGCGCAGCGCATCGAAGAAGCCGCTGTCTCGCAGCTTTACCAGCTTGACCGTGGCCGTAGAGCGATGGCAGCGCAGCTCATCGTCTTTGCGCAGTTCGACGGCCACTTGCCCGTCGACGGTGAGCAGCGCCAGGTTGGGGACGCCCTCCACGCGCACACTGAGCGTGGCATCGCCGCGCACCACGATAGGGCGCAGCGTGAGCAGGTGCGGACAGATCGGCGTTACCACCATCGCGTCCACATCCGGCGTCAGGATGGGGCCGTTGGCAGCCAGCGTGTAAGCAGTGGAGCCGGTGGGCGTGGAGACGATCACGCCGTCGGCGCGAAAGCGAGCCACACTTTTGCCGTCCAGCTCCACAGCGAACTCGCCCATGCGCGCGATGTCGCCTTTGGAGACGACGGCCTCATTCAGGGCATGGAAGCTGGAATGTTCTACGCCGCCGCGCCACAGCGAGGCGTGCAGCATCCAGCGCTCGTCGAGGGTATGGCAGCCCTCGCACCAGCCGGCCAGCGTGGTGTAGAGATCGGCCAGCCGCACCTCTGTGAGGAAGCCGAGAAAACCGAGGTTGACGCTCAGGATAGGTGTGCCCACCACGGCAAACACGCGCGCTACGGCCAGCAAGGTGCCGTCGCCGCCCAGCACAATGACCAGCGCCGGATTCATGCCCGGAAGCTCCGTGCGCTCGTAGGCCGGCGCGGCGTCGGTGTAGCGGCCGCCCTCCTGGTCGAGCAGCGGTTCGTAGCCGCGCGCGCGCAGCCACCCGATCAGTTCCGGCAGAATGCGCGCGAGTTCTTCCTTGTGCGGCTTGCAGGCGATGGCGACGCGAGTCATGCGCTTCAAGTGTAACGGATCACCGTGCGACGGCGGGTGCTTCACGGTGCGCTGACTGCGCACGCGGAACGCGGAGAGTTACCGCGTGGCGTTCACGCCTCATGAAGCCGTCGAAAGAATGGGGCAGGGGAGCGCCCACCAGGCTAAGGGTGCTTGGCGTAGAGCAGAAATTCCCGGTTGCCCTCCGCCCCGGTGATCGGGGAGGGAATCGTCTCCACCACGGTCCAGCCCAACTCGCGTACGCACGCCGCTACCCGCTCGATGGCCAGTTCATGCGCCGCGGGATCGCGCACGATGCCGCCCTTGCCCACGTGCTCGCGGCCGGCCTCGAACTGCGGCTTGACCAGGATCACCGCCTCCCGCAACGACGGCGCCGCTGCGAATACCGGCTCCAGCAGCAGAGTCGCCGAGATGAACGAGACGTCCATCACCAGCAGCGCAGGCGCCGGTTCGCCGGCCTTCGGCATCAGCGAGCCGGGCTCCAGCAGCCGCGCGTTGGTGCGCTCCATCAGGTGAACGTGGGCATCGTTGCGCAGCTTCATGGCGATCTGGCCGAAGCCGGTGTCTACCGCTGTCACCTGCGCGGCCCCATGCTGGAGGAGGCAATCGGTAAAGCCGCCGGTGGAGGCGCCGACATCGAGGCAGGCGCGGTCCTGAACCGCGATCCGCCAGTGTTCCAGCGCGTCGGCCAGCTTGAGGCCGCCGCGGCTCACGTAGGGTAGATCGTCGCCCAGCAGCCGCAGGTGCGCGTCCGCGGAGACCGGGGCGCC